>CAJXWA010000058.1 GCA_913062525.1 uncultured Alphaproteobacteria bacterium
CGCATGTTTGCAAAGAAAATCATCATGTCGGGTGATTTTATGACCGAATTACAGAAAAAAGCGCTCGCCGGTGAGGCAGATGCTGATTTGCTGAAAGAGTTCTATATGTTGCTTGAAGGCAGCCAATTGGGCAAGCCGTAGACTTTTTAAGCGTTATTTCCGTTCAAAACGTATTTTTTTGCTCTTTTTTTCATTCTTGTCTTGGGTGAAGCGAGGGCTTGCGGTAAAAAAGGTTAAGCGCGGCATATGTGTGTTTTCCGGTTTTTGGAAAAGTCATTGTGCCAACTCAACCTGGATAAAGGGAAGTCAAGCTTCCCGCGGCAAAGAGAAGATACATGGCAGGACATTCCCAGTTTAAAAATATTATGCACCGTAAGGGTGCTCAAGATAAAAAACGTGCGAAGATTTTTGCAAAGCATATTCGTGAGCTGACAGTTGCCGCGAAATCTGGTTTGCCAGATCCGGATATGAACCCACGCTTGCGAACTGCGATTTCTGCAGCGCGCTCAGACAATATGCCTAAAGATAACATCGACCGGGCTATTAAACGCGCGGCGGGTAGTGCCGACGGCGAAAATTACGATGAAATTCGCTATGAAGGTTATGGTCCCAGCGGAGTTGCAATGATCGTTGAAGCTTTGACTGACAACAAAAACAGAACCGCAGCTGAAGTTCGTTCGGCGTTCTCTAAATCAGGTGGCGCTCTTGGCGAAACTGGATCAGTTGGATTTATGTTCGATCAAGTTGGCCGTATAGCTTATGCAGCAGCTGAAATTGACGCTGATGAAATCTTTGAAGTAGCGTTGGACGCCGGTGCAGAAAACGTTGAAAGCACAGATGATGAGCATGAAGTGACATGTTCACGTGAAGACTTCAATGATCTGCAAGGTGCACTTGAAGCAAAATTCGGAGCCCCGCAAGAAGCTGGCGTTATTTGGAAGCCAAATATTACAGTGCCGATTGATACCGAAGATAAAGCGGAATCAATCTTCAAGCTAGTAGATGCGCTGGAAGATAATGATGATGTTCAACGAGTTTTCGTTAATTTCGATATCGCAGAAGACGTCATTGAAAAATTGGGCTGATAAATTGTAGAAAAGGGGCCAGCGGGCATGCGGTTGTTGGGGTTAGATCCGGGGCTTCGGCATACCGGGTGGGGTATTGTGGACGCTAAAGGAAACTCGCTGCGCCATATCGCTAATGGCGCGGTGGCCTCTGATGGGTCACTCGATCTTGCCAGCCGTTTGGTTCAACTATACGAAGGACTTGAGCAGGTCCTTTCTGACTGGGAGCCGGATGAAGCTGCTGTAGAAGAGACTTTCGTCAATAAAAATCCAGTTTCAACATTGAAGCTTGGGCAAGCTAGGGGAATTTCCCTTTTGGTGCCAGCCTTACACAATCTTCCTGTGATGGAATACGCCCCCAATAAAATCAAAAAATCGGTGGTGGGTGCTGGCCATGCGGGAAAAGATCAAATTCATGCGATGGTGAGTATGTTGTTGCCTGGATGTAAGATCGCGAATGAACATGCCGCGGATGCTCTGGCGGTTGCTATTTGTCACGCACATTATGCGGGAACCAATCGCGCACTTAAAAATGCCACCCAAATGGCGGGAAGTAAAACATGATCGCAAAGCTAACCGGGACAGTGGATAGTTCAGGGGATGACTGGCTTATTCTTGATGTGAACGGTGTCGGCTATCTCATTTTTTGTTCTCGGAAAACACTGAGCAGTCTTCCGGTGGATGGTGGGGTTAGCTCGTTGTTGATTGAGACCCATGTGCGGGAAGATCATATTCATTTATATGGTTTTCAAGGGACCGGCGAGAAAGCTTGGTTTAGCCTGTTGCAGACTGTGCAAGGTGTCGGCGCGAAGGTAGCACTCGCTATTTTGTCTTTGTTTGGAAGTGATGAACTAACACAAATTGTAGTTGCAGCCGACAAAACAGCGCTGACCCGGGTAAGCGGAGTTGGTCCAAAAGTTGCGGGCCGAATTACTGCCGAGCTTAAAGAGAAAGTCTCCAAAATGGACCTTGGAGCGGGTACTTTTGATCCAAAGAGTTCAGAAGCGAAAACAAAAGGGGCAAGTGTTCCGAGCCAAACAGCTGCGGGAGACGCCGTGTCGGCTTTGGTTAATTTAGGTTATGGGCGGGTTGATGCCTTTGGTGCAATTGCAACGGTAGGCAGAAGCCTCGGCGCAGAAGCCACCATTGAGCAGCTTATTACTGAAGGTCTCAAGGAACTCGCCAAATGACGGAAGATCGTTTAGTGACGTCGCTTCAGCAGGAACTTGATGACAGTGAACGTCATTTAAGACCTCAAGTTCTTGACGATTTTATTGGCCAAAAACAAGTGCGGGAAAACTTGAATATTTTTATTCAGGCGGCCAAATCTCGAGGGGAAGCGCTGGATCATGTGATGTTTTTCGGGCCTCCCGGCCTCGGCAAAACAACTTTGGCGCAGATTGTTGCTCGCGAACTTGGCGTGAATTTCAGAGCAACAGCAGGCCCGGTTATCACTAAAGCGGGAGATCTGGCGGCGCTTCTGACTAACCTAGAAGAAAATGACGTCCTATTTATTGATGAAATCCACCGATTATCTCCAGCGGTTGAAGAAATTCTCTATCCAGCCATGGAAGATTTTCATCTTGATTTGATCATCGGGGAGGGGCCATCAGCCCGGTCAGTCCGAATCGATTTACCACCCTTTACACTGGTTGGTGCGACAACTAGGTCTGGGCTTATTACGACACCTCTTCGGGAACGGTTCGGTATTCCGCTTCGGATGAATTTTTACGAGCCGGCTGAATTGAAACTGATTGTGTCGCGCGGCGCACGAGTGTTGGGATTTGAGTTGAGTGCCGAGGGCGCTGAGGAAATCGCAAAACGTAGCCGAGGAACGCCGCGTGTCGCCGGTCGGTTACTGCGCCGGGTACGGGATTTCGCGGCAGTTGCAGGAGACACTATCGTTGACGCGAAACAAGCTGATGCCGCCCTAAATCGTTTGGAAGTTGATAAACGTGGGTTGGATGCCATGGACCGTCGTTACCTAACACGAATTGCTGAAGATTTTGGTGGTGGGCCTGTGGGGGTGGAGACATTGTCTGCGGCTCTTTCCGAACCTCGTGATGCCATTGAAGACATTATTGAGCCGTACCTTATTCAGCAAGGTTTGCTGCAGCGGACCCCACGAGGTCGCCTTTTGACAAAGGCGGCATACGACCATCTGGGAATATTGTTTCCAAAAGAAATCTCATCACAGCTGGATATGATGAAGGAACAACGCAGTGACGATTGAGTCGGCAACGCAAGGTCGGATGATACCTGTCGTTGATGGACCTGACATCCACAGTTTCCCTGTGCAAATTTATTGGGAAGATACGGATGCCGGCGGCATTGTCTATTATGCAAATTATTTGAAATTCACCGAACGGGCTCGCACTGATTTACTGCGTGGGCTTGGCATAAATCAACAAAGTTTGATGATCGAAGATAACCTGAATTTTGTCGTTCGGGATTGCCGTATTGAATATCTGAAACCTGCCGTTATGGATGATACTATTGAGGTTCGCACGTGCATACGAGACCTTAAGGGTGCGAGCCTAAAAATGGATCAAGATGTTTATCGCGGGGCCGATATTCTAATAAAAAGTACAGTTCGAATTGCGTGTTTACAAAAATCCGGGCGACCTGCCCGCTTTTCGCCGCAAATAAAAGATAAGTTCGCTTCAATTGTGGATGTGCCGGGGGCAAAGAAGGAATAATGGAAAACCAAGTTGTAAGTGTTGCGCAAGATTTAGGTGCGATGAGCCATGATTTGTCGATGTTCGGCTTGTTCATGCGGGCGGACATTGTTGTCCAGCTCGTTATGGTCGTTCTTATTCTAGCCTCCTTTTGGAGTTGGGCGATTATTGTCGACAAAATAATTCGGTTTCGCCGAGTTTCTGCAGATTCCAACGATTTTGAACAGGATTTTTGGTCTGGCGGTAATCTGGAGGAGCTGTACAAACGTGTTGGCAGCAATCCCGACAATCCGCTCGCCATGTTATTCTCAACCGCTATGCGAGAATGGTTACGCTCCACCGAAGGCGGTTTGGAGACACATTCTCACACCGGGTTGCAGGCGCGTATTCATCAGGTGATGCGTGTTGCAATTGACCGCGAAGTTGAACGGCTAGAACGGTATATGGGCTTTCTTGCAACTGTTGGATCGACGGCAACCTTCATTGGTTTGTTTGGCACGGTTTGGGGCATTATGAATAGCTTCCAAGCCATCGCGGCGACTAAAGATACGAGCCTTGCAGTGGTTGCTCCGGGTATCGCAGAAGCATTGTTCGCCACGGCTCTTGGTCTTGTTGCTGCGATCCCTGCTGTCGTTGCCTACAATAAATTTTCAAATGATTTACAACGAATAATCACGCGTCTCGAAGGATTTGCCGGTGAGTTTTCTGCGATTTTATCTCGTCAGCTAGATTTGGGTTAAGGGTTATGGACAGCAACCAGTTCAATAGCTTTAGCGGCAAAGGGCGTAAACGCCGGCATCAATCAATGTCTGAAATCAACGTGACACCGTTTGTGGATGTCATGCTTGTGTTGTTGATCGTTTTTATGGTGACAGCGCCTTTGTTAACTGTTGGTGTGCCACTTGATTTACCGGAAACCAAGTCACAGACCGTTCAAGGGAATGATGAACCTCTTGTTATTAGCGTCAATGCGGCTGGGCAGGTTTTCCTTGAAGATCTTGAAGTGGAATTAGTTGGATTAGTTGCCAAACTTCAAGCGGTAACCGGTGCAAAATCTGACCAACGTATTTTCGTCCGTGGTGATAAGGACGTCAATTATGGCCGGGTTCTTCAAGTGATGGGTGAAATTCACAACGCAGGCTTTACGCGGGTTGCCATGGTTTCAGCGGGGCTACCCAAAGCCACTGAGACACAGAAAGAAAAGTAAGGTCAGTCTGATTTATGAAGAGTTCCGCGCTCATATCTGCAGGGTTACATCTCGTCATTTTGATCTTGATGTATACGGGACTGCCTTTGTTTCGAGATCCGGATATTCTTGAGCAGACGGCCGTTATCGAAGTTGAATTCGTCCAAATTTTAGACACGACGAATTTACCCAAGCCAGTGGATAAAATCGAAGAAAAAAATCCAGAACCAAATCCAGAACCAAAACCGGAACCAAAGCCAGAGCCGAAGCCGAAGCCAGAGCCGAAGCCAAAACCTGCTCCGGAACCAGAACCCGCGCCAAAACCTGAGCCAAAACCTGAACCAAAGCCAGAGCCGGTGTCAGAACCTGCCCCTAAGCCTGAACCTCTTCCAAAGCCGAAGCCAAAAGCAAAGCCAGAGGTTGAAAAGAAAACAGCAAAGGTTATTCCAAAGCCTAGGGTGAAACCACGGGTAAAACCGAAAGCAAAACCAACTAAAAAGATCGAGAAGCCAGAGAAGAAGTTTGATCTGAGTAAGATTTCGGCGTTGTTGGATAAGAAGAAAAAAGAAAAATCATCTAAAAAGGTGGAAGAGACTGACACAAAAAAGTCTCAATCTGCTGTAAAAGTGCCCAATTCGTCCAGCCGGGCAATGGACAGTTCCCTACCAATGAGTTTGAGCGAGAAAGATGCGTTTAAGCAACAAGTGCAAAGGTGCTGGAACCCGCCTACTGGAAGTGTGAAAGCTGAAGATCTGATTGTTCGTATTAGAATTGCATTGAACCGAAATGGGACAGTGCAGGGACAACCAGAAATACTGAAGAGTGGAAATTATAAAACAAGGTTTGAACGGATAGCTGCTGAAAGCGCAGTTCGTGCAATTTTATCGTGTCAGCCGTATAAGCTACCGATTGCTAAATATGAACGGTGGCGGGATACTACGCTGAACTTCGATCCAAGGGAGATGTTTTGACAATGAGAAACACGGTTTGCAATTTTACCCGAGCAGGTAATCTGTTTCTGGCGTCACTGTTGCTAATAGCCTTTTCGACCATTTCTGCGCGTGCAAATCTAGTGGTGGATATTACGCAAGGAAACATTCAGCCTTTGCCAGTGGCCGTGACAGATTTTTATAGCGAATCAGAAGTAGCAGCCCTTGTGGGGCAAAAAATCGCCGATGTTATTCGCGCTGACCTTGAACGCTCTGGTTTGTTCAAGCCTATAGATCAAGATGCTTTTTTGCAAAAACCCGTGGATCTTCAAGTCGTTCCTGTTTTCTCTAACTGGAGAAAAATTAACGCTCAAGGTTTGTCTACGGGAATGGTGAAGGCTCTTCCAGATGGCCAATTATCCGTTGATTTTCGCCTTTGGGATGTGTTCTCAGAGCAGCATTTGATGGGAGAGAGATTAATAACGTCTCCGACAAATTGGCGCCGGATCGGCCATAAAATTGCTGACAGAATTTATGAAAGACTAACCGGTGAAAGTGGGTATTTCGATACGAGATTTGTATATGTCTCTGAAAGTGGACCTGCCAATCGCCGGGTGAAACGCCTTGCAATCATGGATCAAGACGGAGAGCGCCATCAATTCCTGACAGATGGCAGCAACTTGGTTCTTACACCAAGGTTTTCTCCAACAAGACAAGAAATCACCTACCTGTCCTATTTCAATAACCGCCCTAGAGTTTACTTGTTGAACATTGATACTGCGCAACAGGAAGTCTTGGGTGAGTTTCCTGGTATGACATTTGCGCCGCGTTTCTCGCCGTCCGGTAATCAAGTGGTGATGAGTATGGCTGAAAAGGGCAACTCAGATATTTATCTGATGGATCTTCGGACACGGGCCATTAAACGGTTAACAAAACATCCGGGAATTGATACGGCTCCGTCGTTCTCTCCTGATGGTGCCAAGATTACTTTCGAATCAGATCGAGGGGGCCGCCAACAACTTTATGTAATGAACGCTGATGGAACTAATCCTCGTAGAATTAGTTTTGGGCGGGGTAATTACGGGACTCCTGTGTGGTCACCGCGGGGAGATTTAATCGCTTTTACTAAATTAACGGGTGGGCAATTCTCTATTGGGGTCATGCGCACAGACGGATCCCAAGAGCGAATTCTAACAGAAGGTTTTCATAACGAAGGACCTTCTTGGGCCCCAAATGGTCGAGTTTTGATCTTCTTCAGACAAATTCTTGCTAAAAGAAAAGGAGAAGAAGATAAAGTACGCTTGTGGTCTATAGACTTAACAGGTTATAACGAACGTGAAGTAATCTCTCCAAGAGATGGGTCCGACCCTGCATGGTCGCCCTTGATTCCGGAGTAGAGCACACGTATAGTAATAAGTAAGTTTTTCGGGGGGATATCTTATTTTGGTTAATCACTGTCAAATAGATTGATGGCGTTTTACTTGAGATACCCAAATAAATTAAATTTCCAGAGGATGGGAGTTAAGTAAATGCGGCTCAATCTTGGCCTTAAGTTTTTAAGTATGATTGCTGCACTGACATTGGTCGCAGCTTGTGAAACTGTTCCTGAAGACACTGGTGACAGTTCCGGTAGCGGCGCGACGTCTCAGGCAAGCAGCACATCGGGTTCCACTGGCTCCTCCACATCTGGTAGCGTCACGAACAAAGTTCAACCTGGCAGTCAAGAAGATCTTGTTCTGAATGTTGGCGATCGTGTTTTCTTTGGGTTTGATAAATACAACCTAACTGCAGAGGCTCGTTCGACAGTTGAACGCCAAGCTGCTTGGTTGAAAGCAAATCCAAGTGTTACAGCTTCTATCGAAGGTCATGCGGATGAACGTGGTACACGTGAATACAATTTGGCCCTTGGTGATCGCCGGGCAACTGCAGTGACGAATTACCTTGTTACATTGGGTATTTCTTCATCTCGGGTAGCGGCAATCTCCTATGGTAAAGAGCGTCCAGTTGCACTTGGTCATAATGATGACGCTTGGTCACAGAACCGACGCGGTGTAATGACCGTCAACTAATTGACGATTGTTTCGAAAAACCCGTCACTGGACCAGATTTTCTGGAAGCCGGTGACGGGTTTTTTATTGACCGACAGCTAGGCCGTATGGCCTCGGTTTGGTCACAATAACGCAGTAGTTTGTACTCATGGGCTTTTGTAGAGTTTGTGCTGAAAGGTGAGCGATTAGTTATGGTGGAGAGTTTTATGGGAAATGCGGTTCGCTGGAATTCTAGGTTTGCAATTGCAGGCGTAGCACTAGCTTTATTGTTTGCATCTTTTACAACGGTACAAGCGCAAAGTAGCGATGTTCAAGCATTGCTTGATCGCATGAACCGGTTGGAAGCTGACCTTAACAACGTTCAACGCAAAGTCTATCAAGGCCGGGATATCCCAACCTCTCCCTCCGGAGTGAGCTCAGGCGCTAAACTTAGCGGCGGCGGAGCAGCTGCGGTTCTGTCATCACGTATCGATGGTTTGGAAGATGAACAGCGTCGCATGACAGGGTCTGCAGAAGAAGTGAACTTTGCCCTTGATCAGATGAAGACGCGCCTGAATAAATTGGTTCTGGATATTGATTTCAGACTCAGCGAAATAGAGCGAAAATTGTCTGGTGGACAAACAGATGCTGAAGCTATGGGCAATGCCGCGGCCCCTTCAATATTGTCTTCGCAGCTCCCAGACACAAACTCGATAGCGACGAACACGGGTAGCACTCCAACAGGGGCTGTGGCAGCTGGCGGTGAACTTCCTAAGGGAACGCAGCTTCTCGGAACTTTGCGGGCACCAACAAATTCAAATGGCGGCACAGCACTGCCTTCTCCATCGGTATCGCAGCAAGCACAAGAAACCGCCATCGCTGCAGTGCAAACCAGTGGTAGTCCAGCAGAGCAGTATAACCGCGCTATGACATTAATCCGCGAAGACAACTACGTGGGCGCAGAAACGGCGTTTGTTTCCTTCTTGGATCAAAATAGACAACATGAGCTGGCTGGAAATGCTCAGTATTGGCTTGGTGAAACCTATTATGTTCGCGGTGATTATAACAATGCGGCGTCTTCATTTTTGAACGGCTACCAGAATTATCCAGAAAACACGAAGGCCGCCGATAATTTATTGAAATTGGCGATGACTTTGGGACGGATGGAGCAGGTGACAGAGGCGTGCGCCACGTTCCAACAATTATTTAAACAGTTCGCTGATCTTCCCTCTCGGTTAAAGCGCATAGCTGATAGAGAAAAATTGAAATTTAGCTGCTCCTAAAAAGGGTAGATGGGCGGAACATGACTTCGACGCTAGCCTCTAAGTTTGATCAAGAAATGGCGTGTGTTTATGTAGACACGCCTCTCCCCGCCAAAATTGCAGTGGCTGTCTCTGGCGGCTCTGACAGCATGGCTCTTTGTTTGCTGGCAGGGACGTGGTGCGCTGAACGTAACGTGGAAATTCTAGCGCTGACGGTGGATCACGGACTGCGAGCGGAAGCCGCTGACGAAGCGGTCCTCGTTGGTCAATGGCTTTTATCTCGTAACATAGATCATCAAGTTTTAACACGCACGGGCCCTGCTCCGCAGACTGGCATTCAACAATTCGCCCGAAACGCCAGATACAAACTGCTCTTGGATAAATGCAACGAAGTCGGGGCGACCTCGCTTCTCATCGGCCATCAGCTTGAGGATCAGCTCGAAACATTTTTGATGCGGGTCTCAAAGGGGAGCGCATTGCAAGGTTTATCGGTAATGAGAGCCAAGGGATCCCGAGAGGGTATTGATTTGGGTCGCCCGCTTTTGGGAATTCACCGCGCTCATTTACGAGAATATTTGAGAAACGAAGAACAAGATTGGATCGAAGATCCGAGTAATGAAAGTGTGCTTTATACCCGAACTGAGCTTGGCCGCGTGTTGCAATCAATGGTCTCGCTCCCCGGCAGTAGCAGCACCGCAATTGAGCTATCCGTAAATCGGCTGCAACGGGCGGATGATGCGCTTGGGCAAATAACGGACGTTATGTTGGATGATAAAGCTCACACGGATCCATTAGGATATGTTCAGTTTCCCCAAAGTTTTTTTGAAAATGTGCCTGCTGAAATAAATGTACGGTTTCTCATGAGTATTTTTAAAACGGTTCGGGGTAAAAGTGATCCTATTAAACTCATCCATATTGAGCAGTTGCTTGGCCGTTTAACGCGAGGGGAAGTGCGAACTCCCTTAACGTTGGCAGGATGCCAATTGCGTCCGTCTAAAGAGAGTTGGATTTTGTGCCGTGAGCCGGGCCGCTCGGCATTGCCTAAAACGCCCCTAAAGGGGGGGCGTGAGATGACTTGGGACAATAGATTTGTTGTCATGGATCATGGCAGTGATCTGGAGCGGGAGGCCGCAATTGAGTTTGATGTAAGCCCGTTGGGTGACGATGGTTGGAGCCAAGTTACAGAATCGGCGCTACCCGATTACATTAAAAAACTTCCCAGTATGGTTCGAAAAAACCTGCCTGCTATTTGGAATAACGGTGAAATTGTGGATATGCCTTTGTTTTTGGGGCAAAAGGTGTCGATGGGCATTGCTAAAGGGCGCTTTGAAATGGTATTCATTCCTACAATTAAGCGAGAAAAACAGGGGCTTTGAAATCTGCCCCTTGGAACTCGGCCATATTGACTTATATTTAAGATGTTTCCCCGATATGGGATGGTTTAACCTAATTTGGTGGTTTTTGTGTCGCCCAATTAATATATGGGAAGATTGTTCGTGAATCTTTTTGGAAAAAATGTAGTTCTATGGGTCATAATCGGCATGTTAGCCGTTGCCCTATTTAATATCTTTAGTGATACTTCTCCGCGGGCCACTGGTGCAACTTTGCCTTATTCGCAGTTCTTGGATCTTGTGGATAATGGCCAAATTCAAGCCGTTACCATTCAAGGGCAGACGATCAAAGGCACGGATGACAGTGGTCAAAGCTACTCAACTTACGCACCGAATGATAATACATTAGTCGAGCGATTGAATAGCCGTAGTGTAACAATTACCGCAGCCCCGGAAGAAGAGGGAAGCCTGTTAATGGCAACTCTCCTGTCTTGGTTCCCAATGCTTTTGTTGATTGGTGTTTGGATATTTTTCATGCGCCAAATGCAAGGTGGCGGCGGAAAAGCCATGGGATTTGGAAAATCTAAAGCCAAACTTCTGACAGAAAAACAAGGGCGTGTAACATTTGAAGATGTTGCGGGCATTGAAGAAGCTAAGGAAGAGTTGGAAGAAGTCGTCGACTTCTTGAAAAATCCTCAGAAGTATCAGCGTTTGGGCGGAAAAATCCCAAAAGGCTGTTTGCTTATTGGCCCTCCAGGTACTGGTAAAACTTTACTGGCCCGGTCAGTTGCTGGCGAAGCCAATGTTCCGTTTTTCACAATTTCAGGTTCTGATTTTGTTGAAATGTTTGTAGGTGTTGGTGCAAGTCGTGTTCGAGACATGTTTGAACAAGGTAAGAAAAATGCACCTTGTATCATCTTTATCGACGAAATTGATGCTGTTGGTCGCCACCGTGGTGCTGGCCTTGGCGGCGGTAATGATGAGCGTGAGCAAACGTTGAACCAATTATTGGTTGAGATGGATGGCTTTGAAGCGAATGAAGGTGTGATCCTTCTTGCTGCAACAAACCGTCCCGACGTACTTGATCCTGCCTTGCTTCGTCCTGGACGTTTTGACCGTCAGGTCATGGTGCCTAATCCAGACATCCTTGGCCGCGAGAAAATCCTTAAAGTTCACATGCGTAAAGTGCCTTTGGCAAACGACGTGAATGCTCGCACGATTGCGCGTGGTACCCCAGGCTTCTCAGGTGCGGATCTTGCGAACCTTGTGAACGAAGCCGCATTGCTTGCTGCTCGTAAATCACGTCGTCTTGTAACGCATCAAGAATTTGAAGATGCCAAAGACAAGGTCATGATGGGTTCTGAGCGTAGATCCATGGTGATGTCTGAAGAAGAGAAGAAACTCACAGCCTATCACGAAGGCGGACATGCTTTGGTTGGTATGCATATGGCGGCCTCTGATCCGGTGCATAAAGCGACGATTATTCCTCGTGGCCGTGCTCTTGGTATGGTGATGCGCCTTCCTGAAAAAGACAGTTATTCTCTTCGCCGTGATCAATGCCTTGCTCATTTGGCTGTTGCTATGGGTGGCCGTGTTGCTGAAGAAATGATTTTTGGTCATGACGCAGTTACAACGGGTGCTTCTAGCGATATTAAAATGGCAACTGACATGGCGCGCCGAATGGTAACTGAGTGGGGTCTTTCTGACAAACTTGGACCGCTCATGTATAGCGCCAATCAGGAAGAAGTCTTCCTTGGACACTCCGTGGCTCAACAAAAAAATATGTCTGATGCCACAGCCCAATTGATTGATGTGGAAATCCGCCGTTTTGTTGAAGACGGCGAGAATACAGCTCGTAAAATTCTAACGGAACACGAAAAGCAACTACATTTGATTGCCAATGGTTTGCTGGACTATGAAACATTGAGTGGCGATGACATCAAAATATTGATGGAAGGTGGCGATTTGAACCGTTCAGAAGATGATGATAAATCATCTGATAACGGACCAAGTTCTGCTGTTCCAGAAGCTGATGGTCATAAAAAACCGGATAGTGATACAGGCGGAATGGAGCCTGAGCCACAACCGGGTTCCTAAGGAACTGATATGGTTGCAATAAAAAAAGGCTCCGCTTTACCGCGGGGCCTTTCCTTATCTGATAAAGTTTATCTGGCTCCCTCTGAACATCCAGATGCCGAGAACGTGTATACAGTTGCTATTCGAGCTGGTAAATTGGTCTCCTATTTTTCCGATCACTCTGTATCTGAAATACAGCAGTGGTCCGTGGACGAAAATCCTCACGAAAAAAACATCCAACGCCAAATAGGCTTTCTTGAGACACAGAAAACGCGACGTGTTTTAGGGAAGTCCACCCATCCCTTGATCATGGGCATTGTCAATGTAACGCCTGACAGTTTTTCAGATGGTGGTGAATTTGAAAGCGAAGACGCTGCCGCCACTCATGCTAAGACACTTGCCCACGAAGGCGCTGATATCCTTGATTTTGGGGGTGAAAGCACTAGGCCGGGTGCGCGTAGTGTCCCAAATGAAGAAGAGTTACAGCGCGTCGTACCGGTGATTAAAAGATGCGTGGGCCTTGGACCATTACTGTCTGTCGACACCCGGAAAGCAGAAATCATGACCGCGGCATTAGATGCGGGAGCGAGTATCCTCAACGACGTAACAGCTCTTGAATATGATGCTGGTAGCCTTCAGGTCGCTGCGAGTAGTTCTGCCCCCGTTTGCTTGATGCATAGTTCTGCTGATCCAAAGGTTATGCAGGATAATCCGCAATATGATCATGCTTTGTTCGATGTCATTGATTACTTGGGAACGAGAGTAGAGGCATGTACGGCTGCTGGGGTCGCGCGCGAAAATATCATTTTGGATCCCGGTATCGGTTTTGGTAAAACACTAGACCATAATCTTGTGTTGCTGAAGGGGTTGCGGTTCTTCCATGGATTAGGGTGCCCGGTTTTGTTGGGGGTTTCGCGTAAATCTTTCATCGGAAAAATCGATGCGGGAGAAGATGCGAAACATCGCATGGGCGGATCGCTTGCCGGATTGCTGTTTGGTCTTAAGGCGGGGGTCCAAATTTTCCGGGTTCACGATGTTCGGGAAACACGGCAGGCGATTGCGGTATGGAAATCCATTGATAGTGTTCCTTTGACCGTTTAAGTTTATAAATACTAATAAATAAAGCTCGCCGCATTTAGGTGAGTATGCAGGGTTGATATGACACGAAAATATTTCGGAACAGACGGCATTCGGGGAACTGCTAACCAAGACCCAATGACTGCAGAAATTGCGCTAAAAGTGGGCAAGGCTGCAGGCAAAAAATTTGCGGGGCGCGGAAACTTTAGGCATCGTGTTGTTATTGGTAAAGATACGCGGCTCTCTGGTTATATGATCGAGCCTGCGCTGACAGCTGGATTTATCTCCGTGGGAATGGATGTTGTCTTAGTCGGGCCTTTACCGACCCCTGCAATTGCAATGCTAACGCGCTCACTTAGGGCTGATCTGGGGGTCATGATTTCGGCGTCTCATAATGCATTCGAAGACAACGGCATAAAGTTGTTTGGGCCGGATGGTTATAAACTTTCAGACGCGGTCGAACTGGCCATAGAAAAAGATATCGATCAGTCTGAAATGCTCGAACTTGCCTCACCGAAATTGCTTGGCCGTGCCACCCGCCTTGATGACGCTAGGGGCCGTTACATCGAATTTGCGAAAAGTAGCTTCCCGCGCCGGCAGCTTCTTAAAGGCCTGAAAATCGTTGTGGATTGCGCCAATGGCGCCGCCTATAAAGTCGCCCCTACCGTCTTGTGGGAGCTGGAAGCGGACGTTATTGCCATGGGTAATAAGCCTGATGGTTTCAACATCAATGAAGGCTGTGGATCTACAGCCACGGAAAACATGTGTAAACGTGTTGTGGAAGAAGGCGCTGATCTTGGTATTGCTCTTGATGGGGATGCTGATCGCCTCATTATGTGCGATGAAAAAGGCGACATCATAGACGGCGATCAATTGATGGCTCTAATCGCAGCAAGCTGGGCTGAACGTGGTCAACTGAAGGGCGGCGGATTAGTTGCCACAGTCATGTCCAATATGGGACTTGAAAAATTTCTAAATAGTAAAGGCTTGAACCTCGTACGGACCGCTGTTGGTGATCGGTATGTGGTTGAACATATGCGCGCCCATGGCTTCAATCTGGGCGGAGAACAGTCAGGCCATATGGTCATGAGTGACTTTGCCACTACCGGAGACGGGTTGATCGCAGCCTTGCAAGTCTTGTCTGTTATCCGAGATGAAAATAGGCCGGTGAGCGAAATTTGCCGAAGTTTTGAGCCTTATCCACAGATATTGAAGAATGTGCGATATAGCGCAAGCGATCCACTTGAAGCTGACCGCGTAAAATCAGCGATTGCAAGCGGCGAGAAGAAACTCGCGAGCACTGGGCGATTACTCATCCGCAAGTCAGGAACTGAGCCATTGGTACGGGTGATGGGCGAGGGCGAGGATCTGGAGCTTGTTAATCAAGTGGTTGATGATATTGTCGATGAAGTCAATCGGGTAGCTAGCTAACTGAAGGAGCGAAAGATGAGGGGACGTGTTTTATCGATTGCAGGTTCTGACTCCGGCGGCGGCGCGGGTATCCAAGCGGATATCAAAGCGATCACTGCCCTTGGTGGATATGCGGCGACTTCTATTACAGCGCTGACTGCCCAGAATACCGAAGGTGTATCCGCAATTATGGCGGTTGAGCCAGAGTTTGTCGTGGAACAAATTAGGGTTGTCCTTGATGATATCGGTCTTGATGCCATAAAAATTGGAATGCTGCATAGAGCTGAAATTGTCCATGCTGTCGCTGATTTTTTTGATAGCCGTGATGACTTGCCACCCATCGTTTTAGATCCAGTGATGATCGCTAAGGGCGGCGCATCGCTCTTATCAGAAGATGCTGAGAGAGCTGTCGTTGACCGTCTTATTTCAAAACACACCACATTGCTGACACCTAATATTCCAGAAGCTGAAAAACTGATCGGGACGCAGATAACAACCCTTTCTGATATGAAGAATGCAGCGATCCAATTGATGGGAATGGGACCGAACGCTGTGTTGTTGAAGGGCGGACATTTGGAGAGTACCGTTGTTTCAGATATTCTGACTACGCACGAGGAATATCACCAATATGATCATCCTCGTATTATGAGCCGGCACACTCACGGAACAGGGTGTACGCTATCCTCTTCAGTCGCGACGGGCTTGGCGCAAAATTTAAGCTTGATAGATAGTGTCGAACGCGGATTGCGTTACGTGGAGCTGGCCATTGAAAACGCACCTGGTTTTGGACGTGGACATGGACCACTTAATCATGGACATATGATCGGTATTTTTTAATAGGTGTCGAAAACGGGGCTGAGATAAATTAAGCTATCACATTGATAGTGGGGGAACGTTCTTGAGGTGGTGGTGTCCCATTGTCATTTTGTGGCATTGCGCCAATAGATGTGTCTGTTTCAGCGTCCGCGTCACCACTTAATACGGCTTGTTTCTCCGCATTTAATTCTGCTTGGGCCGCCATTTTCAACTTACTAGCCGTTGCCGCAACCGTGCGATCCTGGCCAGAAGGTTCCGCGGGCGCTAAAGCTGCTCGAATGATTGTATTCATCTTAGAAATAGTTGCCGTAGGATCGCCCGTTATAGGTGACGTATCGATGCTAACCGAGCCGCCGACGGCATACTGCTGCCCATCCGGTCCGGTTTCATATTCATAGGACGGTGATCCAGCGTAAGCCCCGCCGGACGCGGCATGGGCTTGTTCATGTGTTCGAACTTCTGTATCCCGAGCTTGTAAAGCATCTATCTGGACTTGTTCCGCTTCCGTTAGTCCCGTGCTGTCTGTGCCGTCATCTGGTTTTGCAGCATCTTGGGGAGGCGGTGGCGGAGGAGCGGCTTCTTCAGCGTTTCCACTTTCTTCGGCCCCTTGAAGCTGGGTAATAACGTCTTTGGAAAGTACTCCTGAAGGAGGTAGTCTTTCGCCGTCAATTGGGGGGGGAGTGGTCGTGCGTTGGTTTTCGTGTTCTTCGACTGGCGGGGGTGTCTCAGGCAGAGGTGTTTCAGCGTTAAGTCTCGCTGAATACATTATGCTTGGTAATGCCGAAGATAATGAGATCATGATTCCATGCCTTAAGACCCAGAAGGTCTAGAGGGTTAGATTTGTAGATCAATCGGATTAAGTGCTGAACGACCTGCAGCATCAGTTTCCTCGCCAACGGCGATTTCACTTTCAACTTCCAAACGGGATTCAGTCGCTTCCTGTTCAAGTTCTTCTACCTGGACAGTAGCAGCGGCAACGCCATCAGTGTCTTCACCTTGGGCGACCAAAAGGTTTGCTTGCAGTTCATTATCAACTGTCGCAACATCTCCGCGCTGATCAGCAACAGCTGTATCGTCGGGAACTTGTTGTAGGGCTGTAACAGCCTCAACGGATAGTGGGGCGCTGTTAGTTGCGGGAACTGCTGGGGCAGACGTGCCTTTATCAACAGGGGCATCTTCTGCTTCAGCACTCGTAGAGTTGAAATGTTGCTCCTGAATTTGGGGCTTAGCGGCAGCGCCTGTATGTAGGGCACTACTTGCGGCGCCAATAGTTGCAGATAACATAACATAGCCTTTCGGAAATTCTATACCGGTCCGCGCCTTCTGGCACGAGATACTATTACTAATGTCTAATTATTAAACATTAGTTAATTCTGCAAGTATAATAGCTTTAATGAAACTTAAAGGCGATCACAAATTAGCGATGACGGTTAAGAATTTTTCAAGTTCCTCGTCAGTGTTGTAATAATGGAAGGATGCACGGACAATACTTGAGAGTGATCGTTTTTCCATATCGTAGCGGGTTGAACCTGTGGTTGACGTCGATACATTTATCGACGCGTTAGAGAGTATGGCCTTTATTTGATCGGCAGAGATGGCCGAGTGGCTGAATGTCACCATTCCGCCTTTGTTTTTTCCGATATCATGAACTGTAATATTTGGGAGATCAGATAATTTTGTGCGAGCAGTGGCGGCTAGATGACAAAGTCTATCAGATGCCGGAATAACACCGGTTTCCAGAAAATAGTCAACGGCAACACCGAGGCCGATAGCAGCGGCAAAATTAAATTCCCAGTTTTCGAAGCGCCGGGCATCGTCTCTCATTTCATAGGTATCGGTAGCTGTCCATTTGGCACTATGAAGATCAAGAAAAGGCGGCTCGAGTTGGTTCATGAAGTCGCGTCTCACATATAGAAAACCAGTTCCGCGAGGCGCGCGTAGATATTTCCTGCCTGTGGCAGACAACATATCGCAACCAATTTCTTCAACATCTATGGGGATTTGCCCCACCGACTGACATGCATCAAGAAGATACGGAATTTTATGTTGCCGGGCGATCCTTCCGACGGCAGCAGCTGGATTTATCAAGCCACCATTCGTCGGTATGTGACTGATCGAGATGAGTTTCACGTCGTCATCGAGCATTTTTTCAAGGGCGTCTACATCAATTTGTCCATATTTGTCTGATGGCACCACATCAATGATCACGCCTTTGTTCTTGGCTGCCTGTAAATAGGTAATCACATTGCTGGCATATTCGGCTTCGGTTGTCAGTATGCGATCTCCTGGGCCAAGTTGGAGACCATGAAATGCCATCATCCATCCTGCTGTGGCGTTCTCGGCGAGGGCAATTTCATTGCGATTACAATTTATCAGTTCTGCAATTGCATCATATGTCCTTTCAAACGCTGGTAGCGCACGGGCATG
>CAJXWA010000059.1 GCA_913062525.1 uncultured Alphaproteobacteria bacterium
ATCAACGCCATTTCAAGATTGGCTTTTGGACCTTTACGAAGACCACGTTTGCCAGGGAAATCTTTTACGTTAAAGAAATCAGCCATCGTTTTTGGAGCATTGCCCGTAAACTTTGTCTTGTCATAGGCAAAAACTGTTGACCAAACGATTGATGCAACACCGCAATCAACAAGTGTTCCTTCAATGAAATCATCTGTTGCAGCTGTGCCATCATCCCCAGCAGGCAAGATAGATGGATCAATTTCTTCAAGAAGACCCTCATCGCAGCCGCGAACCGCGTCAGACAATTCAACGTCAACCAAATCCCAAATGACCTTGCCGGATTCAACCTGGGCTTTCACCTCAGCTAGTCCGCCATTGTAATCTTCAGAGTTGATTTTTTTGCCGCCCATAGCTTCCCAAGGCTTGTGGTAAGCTTCAACTTGGCTTTTTGTGTATCCACCGCCCCACGAAACAACCGTAAGGTTTGCTGCGGAAACAGTACTTGCAGCAAATAATCCAACTGCCGCAATACTTGTAAGTAAAAGTGATTTTTTCATAGTACTTCAATTCTCCCTGTCTCAAAATACTGCCGCTTGAAAAGCGACATTTTCAAAATTTAAACCGATTGCTCCCAGTTTTTCACGTAGTTTTACTGGGGGCTATTATCGGAAAATTTTAATTTTCCAATTATGCATCGAGCGCGCGGCAATCATCATGCGCCCAACCAATTTTTACCTGACTGCCTTCAGCCAACTGGGCTAGACCAGCAGCGTTGGGTACTTTAATGATAAAATCATCACGCCCGCAGACATTTATCCGGGTCCGAATGTGATCGCCCAGATAAATGAGTTCTTCAACTTTTCCATTGAAAACATTTGGAAATCTTCCGTCTTCCGGATTAATTTCAACACGTTCCGGACGCAGAGACAATGAGGATCGTTCCCCAACGTTTCCAGCATTGACGTCCAGAGCGGTGACAACGCCTCCACCTGGTATTTCAACGACACAACCAGATTTGTTTTTCTCTTTTATGATGCCTTCGAGCTTATTGTTCTCACCAATAAATTGGGCAACAAACGCATTTTCAGGCTGTTCATATAATTGATCAGGTGGCGCAATTTGCTGAATAACGCCATCATTGAACACAGCCACTCGCGATGACATTGTCAAGGCTTCGGACTGATCATGCGTTACATAGACAACAGTAACACCGAGACTTTCATGAATATGTTTGATCTCATACTGCATCTGCTCGCGCAGTTGCTTATCAAGCGCTCCCAAAGGCTCATCCATGAGAACAAGTTCTGGATCAAACACCAACGCTCTCGCAACAGCGACACGTTGCTGCTGACCACCAGAGAGTTGAGCTGGACGCCGGTTACCAAAATCACCGAGCTGCACCATATCCAGCGCTCTCTTAACTTTGACTTCCATGTCCGCTTTATTCATAGACCGAACTTGCAACGGAAATGCTAGATTTTCATACACTGTCATGTGCGGGAAAAGCGCGTAATTTTGGAAAACCATACCAATACCGCGCTTGTGGGGCGCCACGTCGTTAATTGATTTTCCGTCTAGGGTAATCTCGCCATGGGTAGCAGGCTCAAATCCAGCCAACATCATTAGACAAGTTGTTTTCCCAGATCCAGATGGGCCCAACATGGTCAAAAATTCACCACGTGCCACATCTAAGTTTAAATTTTTTACGACGAGTGTTTCACCGTCATAGCTCTTCTGGACTTCTTGAAACCGCACTAGCGGATCATTCAAGTCTGACATTTGCTCTCCCAGCTGGCAGCATTGTTTCTGCCCAAATATTAAAAGCCGCCCCAATCGGCCATTATCGCTTAACGGTCCTTTTTTTTCAGCGCGTTCCCTTCCGGAACTTCACCGCAAAACCATCAGCGCATTTACGGTAACACAAAGATTACAAAAGTCAAAAACGCTATTTCGGATAAATTTCTCTTCAAATTTATCACCAAACATCAGTTTGATGTCGCCTTAGGTTTCCTTATTTATTCTCAACCCTACCGACCACAAACCGGCCATTAAATAATCAAGTTAGCTAAATCGCTGAGGGCTATAAGGCAAAATATCGAATGAAATATCTTCCCCTTGAACCATGGAGGCTACAATTTTTCCGGTAATTCCGCCCAGTGTCAGGCCAACATGTTGATGCCCAAACGCCAGAATAATATTGCTACTTAAAGGTGATTTACCAATTACAGGCAAGGCATCTGGCATTGAGGGCCGGAAGCCCAGCCAGCGACTTTCCATGGCGCCCAAATCTGGAAGGGCTTGTCTTGCTGTTTGTTCCAAATAATTTAATAAATTTTGTGTATATTCATTATCAAGCCCACCTAACTCAACAGTACCTGCAATCCTGATCTCTTGCTCTAAAGGGGTCATATAAAAACCCTTTTCGGCCCAACCAACAGGGCGATTCAGAGACGTGTTTTTTGCGTCTAACATGAGATGGTATCCGCGTTCAGTATCCAGCGGCATCTGACCGGACAAAGTGGGAAGTAAAGTCTTGGAATGGGCACCGGTGGCGACCACAACTTTGCTCGCTAAGAGATCATTGTCCTCATATCGAAGTCGGACTTCATCTGTTCCCATAGAATCAATAGACTTAACGTCACCTCGGATAACAGTTCCACCATTGATGACAAAAATTTCAACCAACCGTTCTATCAATTTGCCAGGAAAGAGAAACTGAAACGCTTCATCAAACAAGACGCCTTTATGGAAAATGGGTTGAAGGCTTGGTTCCAAATCATGGATCTCATGGGGAGACACCTCCTGAAGTGAAACACCCCGCTCTTGCCGCGCCACAATATCAGACTGGGCCGCCTCATATCCTTTCTCTGTATTATAGAGATAAAGGCATCCACGGCGTTGAATTAGGTCCAGCGCATCCGCGTCCTCAATGAGAGGCATAAGGCCTTCTTCTGCATGACTGAGTAACACTGAAAGAGAATCGATAATATGGGTCACTTTACTAGGTCTACAATTAGCCAGAAACTGCGCGAGCCACGGTATCATGTTGTGGATCGTGCGCCATTTTATGGACAGCGGGCTATTTTTGCTCAAGACCATTCCCGGTGCCTGCAACGGTAGGGACGGCGAATTGATTGGGATACAGGCATAATTTGCAAACGTGCAGGCACTACCACTTGCCGTGCTTTCCCCCGGGGCACCACGATCTAGAAGACAAACGTTTTTCCCCGATTTCTGTAGCCATAACGCGCAAGAAATACCGACCATTCCGGCCCCGACGACAGCGACATCATACTTTATGGTTTTTTTATTTTGCATTTCAGTAATTTATAAAACCCTCACCTACATTTATCTAAATCTGGCATCCCGCTATGACAGACTTACAGGAACACTAAGCCCAACCTTCACATTATCCATGACTACATTTGTATGAAAGCGTTTTACGTTTGAATTATGAAAGAAAAAGCGCCGTGTAAAATCTTCATAATCCTTCATATCTTTCGCGGTGAGAATGACGATAAAATCAGCGTTTCCAGTCACGTAATAGCATTGCATGACTTCCGGTGTCTTAAGCATAGTCTCCTTAAATTGATCCAAAAATTCAGGACGCTCCCTCTCCAATGTTACCTCCACGATCATGGTTAGGCTTCGTCCCACAATCTCTCGATTTAAAATAGAGACATCTTTGGTTATCACCCCTGTATCCCGCATTTTTTTGAGTCTCTTTTGACAAGCCGTCGGAGACAAACCGACAGTTTCGCTCAATTGTTCGGCGGTTAATCGACTGTTTTCTTGAACCAGCTCTAGTAACTTTAAGTCAAACTCATCCACAGAAAGCTCCGTCGGTTAAATTACGCGTATAATTATCAATATTGGAGTTATTTTCGCTCAAAATCACCATAATGATATTATATTAATCGATATAAACCAAATATAGTACCATTTATTGTTTTTCAATTTGGATGGGATGCAGATGAATATACAGGACTTTACAGGTGCAACACTACAGCATCATCACAATGAAAGTTATGACCCCAGTCCCGATTACGCGGCTGAACTCTCCTCTGTATTGGATAAAAAAGCTTGCGATGCCGCCTATAACACCATCGTTGAATGGGAAGGTTATGCACCCTCTCCTCTCGTGTCTCTTTCCGGGCTAGCCAACAAGATCGGCGTTGGCGAAATTCTGTATAAACATGAGGGCGAGCGGTTCGGTCTTGGTAGTTTTAAGGCTTTAGGCGGTGCCTATTCGGTCCTGAAGCTGCTCATTCAAGAAGTTTCTAAAACAACAGGACAACAGATCAGCGCAGACGACGTTATTTCAGGTAAATACACTGACATCATTCGGGGCATTACGGTCATAACCGCGACCGATGGAAATCATGGAAGATCTGTTGCTTGGGGTGCCCAAAAATTTGGGTGTAACTGTTTTATCTACATGCATGCGGGCGTGAGTAGTGGCCGCGCAAAAGCTGTTGAAGCTTATGGTGCTACCGTTGTCTGGGTGGATGGAAATTATGACCAATCCGTTCATGACGCAGCCCAAGCTGCCGCCCAAAACCAATGGTTCGTCGTCTCCGACACATCTTATGAAGGCTATACTGAATTACCCAAAAATGTCATGGCAGGCTATACGGTCATGACAACGGAAATCATTCAACAATTACCAGACGGCACGCCGCCGACCCATGTCTTTGTCCAAGGCGGTGTTGGTGGCCTTGCAGGTGCAGTTTGCGCACATCTTTGGCTGCAACTGGGATCTGAACGGCCGCGGTTCGTAATCGTTGAGCCGGATCGCGCAGATTGTCTGTTCCAAAGTGGTCTTCGCGGAGAAATGACAGATGTCTCCATTCAAGAAGAGACTATTATGGCGGGCTTATCCTGCGGTGAAGTGTCTAGCCTTGCCTGGCCAATTCTCTTGCGAGGCACCAATGATTTCATGACCATTGAGGATGACTTAATTGCCCCGACCATGAAACTATTGGCAAAAGGTGTTGACGGTGATCAACGGCTGGTCGCAGGGGAATCGGCTGTTGCCGGTCTTTCTGGTGTCATTGCCGCAACGATGAACAGCGATCTGGCCACAAAACTTGGCTTAGATGGGTCCTCCACTATCCTAATTATTGGAACAGAAGGGGCCACAGATCCGGCTATCTATGAAGATATTGTGGGTATGTCACCTGCTGATGTTGTTGCTTAAAGCAGGGATAAATTTTGAGGCAGACTGATCGATGCAATCGAGCATCGATCCAAGGCGGGTTTGCACAAACTACCGGACTTGCTATTTCCCGGAAAACAATAGGGGCCACCAGCTGGACTAAATCAGCCCAATGCCGGCAGCATCCTAGATTTCCGGAATTTAGAAAGTTAGCTTTTAACGCTTAGAGCCACGCGAGTGATATCACTACGAACGAGGCCAATATCGGAGAGTTCACGATCATCCAGTGCACTAAGTGCTGATACAGTATTACGATACTGTAGATGCTCCTGGATTTGGGCGTAAAGTTTTTCGATGGCAGTCAGTGCGACAAAAGTTCCGCGCTGAATTCCTTCAGAAACAAAACCAGATGTTGGTGTAAGTACGTTCATGGCTCTCTCCTTCGATTGATTTGATAAGTCTTATCTAGTCGGAAAGATTCAAAATTACGTGCACAATTATCTCACTGCACCTATGCGAATTATGCATAGCTACATTAGTTATCTTATTATGTGATGAACTTTCGGGTTTTTTGACCTATTTTCGGCAGTTTATAAGGGATTTTTCCAAAAAATATCTCTTCCTATAAACTTCAAATTTGGCTAAAATTGTTTTAAAATATGCTCAATTTTCGTTGATAAACACTCGAAAATTAAGAAAGTGTAAAGCTCACCGCACTCCGTCTCAGTATTGCCCCTAACTTTCCAGCAGGTGCTGGATAAGGTTTCACATGATTGATTCTCATGAAGACCTTATCCAGAGTGTTATTTATATGCCTGCAAAGACTTCAGTAACAGCTTCAGCCATAGCGCCAACAACAATATCAGCCTCACCTTTTGTCAAACATAGTGGCGGTGCAAACCCAAGAATATCACCCTGTGGCATTGCCCGTGCAATAACACCGCGTTTTAGCAATGCGGCCGCAATTTTCGGACCCGCCATCAAAGACGGATCAAGGAAGGTCCGTTTTTCCTTATCGGCGATCAATTCAACAGCGATCATCAAGCCCTCGCCGCGAACGTCACCGACGTTGGTATGATCGCCAATAGCATCTGTCATTGCCTGTTTAAAATACTGACCCATACTTCCAGCGTTTGAAATCAGACCCATACTGTCAATGAGATTTAGGTTGGCAACACCCGCCGCCGCGCAAATAGGATGTGCGGAGTATGTCCATCCATGACCGATGGCACCATATTCGTCTGTCCCTTGTTCTAACACTTTCCAGACTTTGTCTGAGATGATGGAGGCCGATAGTGGTGCATATGCAGACGTTAGACCTTTTGCACAGGTGATAATGTCGGCTTCAATTCCATAATGATCAGATCCGAACATAGATCCGAGACGGCCAAATCCTGTGACAACTTCATCGGCAATGAGAAGGATGTCATATTTTTTTAATACAGCTTGGATTGCACTCCAGTAACCAGCTGGTGGTGGCACGAGGCCGCCAGTTCCCAATACAGGCTCACCAATAAAGGCCGCAATGGTATCCGGTCCTTCTTCTTGGATAAGGGCATCAAGTTTTTCAGCGCATTGGTTGGAAAACTCTTCCTCGCTTAGGCTTAGATCATCCCGGCGGTAATAGTAAGGCGCTTCCGTATGAACCACTTGGCTTAAAGGCAGATCGAATTTTTTATGAAATAGCTCAAGCCCTGTGAGAGAGCCTGTCATCAAACCTGATCCGTGATACCCTCTCCAGCGCGAAATGATCTTCTTCTTCTCAGGCCGGCCCAGAACATTGTTATAATACCAGACCAATTTGATGTTGGTCTCATTGGCATCAGATCCAGAGAGGCCATAGTAAACCTTACTCATATTGTCAGGCGCACGGTCAATTATCATTTTTGACAATGTGATGGAGGCTTCTGTGCCATGACCCACGTAGGAATGATAATAGGCCAATTCTTTTGCCTGAGCTGCGATCGCATCAGAGATTTCAGAGCGACCATACCCAACATTCACGCAGTAGAGACCCGCAAATGCGTCCAGTAATTTATTCCCGTCCCGATCTTCAATATAAACACCTGAACCACCTGTTACGATGCGGTTAGCGAGCTCACCTCGGGCAAATTGACCCAGATGTGTGGAGGGGTGAAAGAAATTCTCGCGATCCCATTTGCTAAGTTGATCATTTGTTGTCATTGAATTCTCCTGACTTAAAGCGACGGGCTTATGCCCAGTTGCGGCAAACATTTGTGATATCTGAAAAGGCGTCGAAGCTGTGACGCGATCCCTCGCGGCCAAAACGCGGGTTTATTTGCATTCACCCATCATCTGCCCTGCAAACAATCTTGAGAGGGAAAATTAGATGAAATTATTCGGTGAGTGCGTTTATAGTCCGCTCAAATTTCAGTGAAAAATTCGGCTTATAGGCCCAAATATAGAGAGATCATCGGAAGATATTTTAAAATTACTCCAAATATGACCTAATTTTACGCGCTCAAGACGGAAAATGGGATCGCCGAGACGTCTTTTACCGGCTTCGTCACCACATATGTGTAATAGCGGCGAAGGCCGATATCTGCCGTCAGCATTTCATCCACCTTGCGCTGATAGGCGTCAACGCCTTTACAAACCAGCTTCAAAAAGTAATCGATACCGCCGCCAACAGCCCAGCATTCTACGACCTCATCTATTTCCATAACAGCTTTCTCAAACCGCTCGAAATCTTCAGCCCGATGGCTGACAAGCTCCACTTGCATGAAAATGGTTGCCAAAGATCCCAGTTTATCTAGGGAAAGCCGAGTTCCGTATCCTTCAATGACACCCAAGTCCTCAAGCCTCTTCAGTCTTTCCCAACAGGCCGTTGGCGAGAGATTGACCTGAGCGGCCAGCTTGTTTTTGGCAATACGGCCATCGCGCTGCAATACACCCAAAATCTTCAGATCACGGTCATCAAGTTTGATCATAATTACTACCCGGCATTAAACTGAAAGGGCGACAACACCGATGATGTCACCCATGCCAATGAGACCCGGAAAATGCCGTGCTGTAAAGACACCATCCAGCGGACTATAGTATTCTGTTGGGCTTGTCCCTGTTCGGTCCGTATCGTAGACGCGCGCGATGAGTTGACCGGATTTAACGTCGTCGCCAAGCTCAACACACAGTTCCATCAATCCCGCACTCTCACATGAGATATAACAGCGGTGATCTGGCATATCCAAATCGATCGTCTCGGAAATTTCAGGAACGCCCGACGTCACGCCCGCATGGAGGAGCAAATTGTTAATCCCCTTCTTAGCGATCGCAACGGTTGCCGCAGTGGTTGATCCCCCGCCGCCGAGTTCGGTTGAGATAAAGACTTTCCCCATTTCTTCGGCAGCCCCATCATACATTCCTCCAGCATCCACCTCGAGAAGCATAATAGAATAGGGGGCGTTGAAGGCTCTCATGGCTTGAACACATTGTTCCTGTTGGACTTTGTTATCCAACACATGGGCTGCGCAAAAAGGCACAAAATCCAACGTTTTGCCGCCAGAATGAATATCCAAAACATAATCAGCCATCGGCAATAATGTTCGCTGAAAATAGTCTGCAATTTTCTCCGTCACAGTTCCTGAAGGGTTGCCAGGAAACGTCCTGTTCATATTTCCCTTATCAATGGGAGAGGTTCGTGTTGCATTTTTAAACGCAGGGAAATTCATTCCAGGGACGATGATGACCCTTCCAGCGATGTTATCTGCTTCAATGTTTCTGGCTAGATCAAACAGTGCAATGGGTCCCTCATACTCGTCGCCATGGTTGCCGCCCGTCAGCAGAACCGTTGGTCCCTCTCCATTTTTTGCAACCGTAATGGGGATCATGATGGATCCCCAAGCCGATGCATCATGGGAATAGGGGAGTTTCAGGAAACCATGCTGTACGCCGTCCTGATCATAATCAACAGTGGCGGAAATAGGGTTTGTCTGCATTTTGTTAGTCTTTAATCATAAGTTGACGAGGGACGGAGGCTAAGAGTTCAGCTTCCCCATTTGTGATGACAATGCTTTCTGTGGTCTCAAGTCCCCAGTCGTCCATCCATAAGCCGGTCATAAAGTGGAATGTCATACCAGGTTCAAGAACTGTTTTATCACCAGAGCGCAAACTCATTGTCCGCTCGCCCCAGTCCGGTGGATAGCTTAATCCAATTGGGTAACCGGTTCGGCTATCCTTGATGATGCCATATTTTTTCAAAACACCGAAGAAGGCATGTGCGATATCTTCACACAGGTTGCCAGCTTTTGCCATCTCAAGGCCTGCGGCCATACCTTCTTGAATAGCTTTGTCCGCATCAATAAAGGTTTGTGTTGGTTTTCCCAGAAAAATGGTGCGCGATAAAGGCGCATGATATCGGCGGTAACAGCCTGCGATTTCAAAAAAGGTTGCCTCCCCCTCTTTCATTGGTTTGTCATCCCAAGTCAGGTGAGGGGCTCCAGCATCTTCGCCCGATGGCAGAAGCGGGACGATGGCCGGGTAATCGCCGCCAAAACCGTCTGCGCCTCTAATACCCGCATCATAAATTTCAGCAACCAAGTCGTTTTTGCGCATTCCAGGCTCGATAACATCGAAAATGCGTTTGTGCATTTCTTCCACAATCCGCCCAGCCCGGCGCATATAGACAAGTTCCTGCTCCGATTTTACGGCCCGGCACCAATTTACCAGCGCAGTAGCATCCGTAAGGGTCGCATTTGGAAGATGTTTGACCAAAGACAGGTAGGCCGCGGCAGAAAAATAGTAATTGTCCAATTCCACGCCAATATTGAGAGAACCCCAGCCCCGGTCAGTCAGAAGCCCGCTGAGAAAATCCATAGGATGATGCTCAGTCGATTGCACATAATGTTCGGGATAGAAATGAATATTACCATCGCCCATAAAGACTGTACGCTTTGCACCGTTCGCATCTTGTTTTCGGCCATACCAAATCGGCTCACCGTCCATGGGAAGCACAACACATTGATGCACATAGAATGACCAGCCGTCATACCCGGTAAGCCAAGCAATGTTAGACGGATCAGTAACGATCATCAAATCGATGCCCTTTGCACTCATGGCGGTACGAGCTTTGGCAAGGCGAGCCTGATATTCAGAAAGAGAAAAAGGTAGATCAATGCCGGGCATGACATTCTCCATATTAAATGAACTGGTAAAAACAAGGCCGGCATTCACACTTTCAGTGCGAGTTTAGGCGACGTTTGCGCGTGCTGTGTCTTCCAACCTCTGTTATGCGACAGCCGATGGTGGCATTTGCAGATTGTGAGTAAACCTGATCCAGCCTTTTGCGGTCAAGCGAAGAATGTTGTCAGTTGGAGTTGATGCCAAGAAATCATCAAACCAATGCTCCTTTTGCATACGTCAGAGAAGTATATTACAATTGCCTGATTCAATTTTTTGATGCGTATTTGACTGGTGATTATTTTTGATTGGGGGAAATCAATGACTGAGCCTAAAGATGAAAAAAATGGCTGCAATACGGGTGCGGAAAAAATTCCGAATTTACTGAGGGAGTCAAACGAACTCGCAGTCTATATTTCCCGTCACGGTGACATCCTCCCAATGCACAAAATTGACAGTCACAAAGAGTTATTGGTTGCCATAAGTGACTTAGAAAGTTCCCCCACGCAGGAAAACTGGACAAAATTACATCTCGCCTATTCCGCTGTAACCACTATTACATACGCAACTAAATCTGTGAATGGTCGAACAATTATCGAAACACGAAGAAAAGCTGAATTTTGGAGGACTATTACCTTTCAGGATCCGCGACATAGGCCAGTTCAAATCGGAGTCATCCTATTTGTCCTCGCAATGTTCCTTGAACTTCTCGCCGCACGGGCTGCGCGTATATTTGATCCCACCGTCATTTCCGGATATTGGGTATGCCTTGCCTATACATTATCCCCTCTCTTAACGTTTCTCATCCCGGCGGTTTGGGGCGGTATTGGTGCCTGTATATTCCTAATGAAAAAGCTAGCGGATAAACTATTTGATCAAGCCTTTGACAGTAGGAAAGTAAAAGGTGATGTAACTAGAATTTTCCTTGGATCAATGATGGGCGTCATTGTCGTTGTCATTATGTTCCCGGGGTTTTCTGAAGCCATAAAGGTTGGGGATTTTTCTTTTGGCCCTGCATCAGCTGCATTTATCGCAGGATTGGGCGTTAAACCAATTTATGCTGCATTTGAATCCCTATCAGAAGAACTTGCAAGACGGTTTAGTGGCGGAAAAACCAAAGACTAACGACCTAGCAAATACCCCTGATCCAAAGGCACTGCCCTAAATCCGTTTTTGATGAATTCTGGCAGTTCAAAACCAGAGAGTTCTTTAATAATATTCGGGGCCGGGTCTCTGCCGCCAATGGACATGGGATCATCCCCATCATCGGGTAAATTATTCGCTCCTGCAGCTTCTGCGAAATGTGTCAGATGGCGTAGAATTAAGACAGCATCGATGTTCCTAAAATCTTCAGGGTCGCCATCAGTTTTTGAGTATATGGCGGGAGTTAGGAGGCCAGTTTTATCACCAAACAATGGATCAATGACTTCAGACATCCAGTCATCCCAAACGATTACCAGCGTACCGCAAAAATCATGTCGCGCGCTAAAAGCTTCGAATTTTTCATCGGCGCTTCTGAGGAAACCTCGCACAGTATTATCCCGTGGTAAAACGGCTTTATGGTCACTTGGGTTTTGAATTTCTGAGGTCTGCTTGCCAATTTGCGTCGGAAACTCAAATGGTTTGCCTTCTCGCAGCCGTGCATGAGACGTGTAATTGGGGGCCTTCACTTCAAAGCCAAATTTCTTTCCTTCAGGTAGAGTCATGACCAAATCAATCCGTTTTGGGCTACCTGCAACGCCCGCTTCAATTTCGAATGATGTATCCCGGGGCCACGGCATTTTAACCATCTGACGCATCACGAGGATTTCAGCCAATTTTTGCAGAAGCTGGTCATAATGGGGCTCATAGTTTTTCCGCCCTCCAATGTTTTTGATTTCTCTCAACATCGCTAGAGGAGCGTCCTCGTCAATGACGCGAAGATCTATGCAGGCTGCATAAACGCTTCGAATGAAGGGCGTGAAATTTGCGACATGATGCCCAAAATAATGCCATCTATTGCCAAAAATCCCCTTAGCTAGGCGGGCAAAGTTATTGAGTTCATATTTGTCACTCATCCGTCAACTCTGCGTACCATACAAGACAAAACGGATAGCACTCTGGTTTCATGGTTTAGGTCTTGAAAATTCGGATTTAATTTTGTTCACCATTAAGCGTTCATACAGTTTGGGCCATATCTTGTGTATCATATAGGAGAGTTTAGACACTCGGCCAATAGTCAGCAATCGGCTATTTTGCTGAAGGCCCATAAGAATTTTTTTGGCCACTAATTCAGGGCTTAATGGCTTACCTGCCGTTTGCGTTGCGGACCCTGGCCGCGCCGTGTCACCGTCTTTTGAACTTGCACCCTGCTGGGACGCAATAAAGGAAGGGCAGACAATCATCACTTGGACGCCCGCGTCTGCAACTTCTGATCTCAAGCTATCAAAAAAACCCTGCAACGCATGTTTGCTGGCGCTATATCCGCTTCGCCCATAGAGAGGTGAAAAACCGGCAACGCTAGAGATAGCGACGATTTTGCCGCACCGTTCCAAAATTGCCGGCAGAAATGCATGGGTCATATTAACAGCCCCAAAAAAATTCACAGCCATCACTTTTTGAATTGTTTGAGGGCTCATGTCTTCGAATTTACTGAAATGAGTTATGCCCGCATTATTAATGAGAATATCAACAGGCCCAACCTTTTTCGCCACCTCGTTGCACCTCACCTCGTCCGTGATATCACATTGAAATGCAGCCAAGCCTTCGGGAGCCTTCTGGGCCAACTCATCAAGGCTGCGTGGGTCCAGATCAACTGCCGCCACACGGGCACCAGATTTCAGCAGCAACAGGCACAGGGCTTGGCCCAAACCACCTCCAGCGCCGGTAACAAGAACAGTTTTTCCCTGCAAGGTCATGAAGGCTCCTCAAGTGCTTCGATTATAAGTACGGATGGCATTCAGTTTGCCAATGCCGATGGCGGCGACGGCAACAATCACAAGACCGCAGATAAGCAGCCCCAAAACCACTCCCAGATATTCTGACAGAATGCCCGCACCTAATCCCGTCAAAGCTGGCGTAATTTGGCTGGTAATCGTATACATGCTCATCACGCGCCCCCTCACCTCAGCGCCGGCCTCGGCTTGTAGGCCCGCAACGATCAAGCTCACGATCATGCCGCCAACGATGCCGGAAAAAAGCAGAACCAGTGCGGACGCCATTGGCGTGGTAATTTGAGAGATCACGACAACAGACACACCCGCAATCATCGCTCCCACAAGAATGGTCATGCCCTCGTGAACGCGGTTCTTTAAAACCATACACAGCACCCCACCAATTATTAAAGCCAGCGCCAGAACACCAAGGTAAGACCCCCGCTCCATTTCATTGAACATAAGCTGAGAGCGCGCCATGCGGGGGAGAAGCACTTGCATGGGACCCATAAGCGTATAGGCAAGGACAGATGCCAATAAAAGCTGCGCCAAAATCGGTTTTGCAGCAACTGCTTGAAGTCCTTCGCGAATTTCTGCGCCCACCCATTTTCGAACTTTATCACTCCCTTTTGTCGGTACAAAAAAGACCAAAATTGTTGCCAAGAAAAACCCAGCAAATAAGGAAACAAAAACCCCTGACCAGCCAAAATCCGAGTAGGTAAAGGCAATCAAAATTGGTCCCAAACCAAAACCAACCATGGACAAAAGGTTGAGTAAGATCGTTGCCCCATGTAGGGATTTTTCAGGCACAACTTGCGCTAAAGTCGCAAACCGAGCCGGTGCAATAAACGACCAGCTGCACCCAGCGAGAAACGCCCCAATGACTACCGCTGCCGTCTTCAGGGTAAGACTTTCAGCCAAATAATGCCCCCCGAGGAGGACGAGGGCACACAGCATAAACGTAATCTGGCTAAATAGAATGAGCCTCCCCGGTGCAAGGCGGTCACAGAGAACGCCCGCATACCAGCCCAATATAATTGGCGGTCCAAAACATAATCCAAACCCAATTCCTGAAATTAAGTCAGAGTTCAAGATATCTTGAGAGTACATAATGACTGAGTAGTTAACCGAATGACCGCAAACAAAGGCTAGAAAACTCGACAGATAAAAGAGAAAAACTCTGGCCGTCATGAACTCGGGCCAAAAGCGAGAGGATCATCTAAGTCGTCTTTGGCAAAAATACGAACCCCTGCCGAGATCAGCAAGCCCGACACGATATGCCATGTGCCCCAGAAGGCTGCGATTAAAGCCATTCCCGCCTGTCCATCAAACTGGGAGAATATAATCGCTAACGCCAGTGAGGAATTTTGGATGCCAACTTCAATGGTCACGGCACGCGTGTCCGGTCCTTTTAGCCTTGCAAATTTGGCAGCCCCAAAACCCAACCCCAAAGCGATGCTGTTATGGGCAAGCACACACACAAATAACAAGGCGAAATACTGGGTGAAGGCATCGAGGTTTTTAAACACTGCGATCCCGATAAAAGCAAAAAGCACTATAATAGAGACCCGGCTCAAGCCTTTATGGAGTTTTTGCGCGATTTTGGGAAACTTGTTCGCGACAATTTGGCCGAGCGCCAACGGCACCGCCAGCACAATTAGCAAGGATTTAAAGATATCCATGCCACTAACATCAATTGCCCGCATAAGCTCGAACGCTTCCGCATTAAAACTGGCCCAGAAGGCAAAATTGATGGGCATCATAACGATGGCAATAAGGCTGGAAAAAGCTGTCATGCTGATGGATAGCGCCACGTTTCCGCGCGCCATATAGGTAATAAAGTTAGAAACTGCTCCGCCCGGACATGCCGCTACCAATATCATTCCAAGCTCTATCCCCACAGGCAAATCAACCATCAAAGTCAGCGCGCAAGTCACTGCCGGGAGAAACAAAAATTGGGCGACTAGGCCTGCCATGGGTGCTTTAGGTTGGCGAAAGACCCGTTTGAAATCCTCCGCTCGAATGTCCAGCGCCAAACCAAACACCATCACCGCCAACACGAGATTGAGGGTCATTTGCTGGCCCGTATCATAGTCGATTTCGGCAAGTTCAATCATGGGCTACTCTCCCGTTTCAATGCGAATGATGGTGGGTTGCCCGTCTTCGATATGCCATGCAGGAAAGCTGCCGTTTGACGTATAGATCGATCCGTCTTCGGCAATATCCACGTCTCTGGTAAAGGTGCGGCGGCGCGGCAGTGGGTAGATTTTCCAGTTTTCAGTGGCAATTTCGAAACGGATCATGGAATCCGATGCGGTTCCGTTAATCCAGACAACGCCCCGTTTTCGGTCCACATTCAACGAATAAGGCGTCTCGCTTCCCAAAGGTTCGGTGGGAAGATCATACAGTGTAAATTTTTCAGACTTGGGATCATATTTTGCCAATTTCCCTTCGGCAAAAACAGTTATCCACAAGTTCCCATCAGCGTCAGCTCTCATACGACGCGGACTGACGAACGGTGTCTTGATTAACGTCACTTCGTGAGTATCTGGGTTTACCCGACCGATTTCATCACTATGAAGGCGCGTGAACCACACATGCCCGTTGGGCGCGATATCAATGCCATAGGGAAGCGGCAGTCCGCCGGACTGCGCATCGATGGGCATTTTATGAATGGGCACGCCCCAGTTGGCCAACTTGAGCACCACCGGTAACGCAAAAATCGTCGCCGTTTCCTTCAAACCTCGCGCGGGGAGATCATAAAACCGAAAGCTCTTTGATTTCCGGTCGAACATGGCAATCTGATTGCTCACCGCCATGGTGAACCATACGCGGTCCTTTTGATCCACACGTACCGTATGGGGATAATATCCATCGGGAAGATCATAGAGGGTGAACTCTTTAGTTTCCGGCGCGAACTCCACTAAACGGCTGCTGTCGGATCCGGTCAAAAACAAATGCCCGTCCACCGGCGATTCGTCCAGTGAATGCAATCCCACATAGGTACCGACGCCCGGGTAATTACTCAAACGTCCCCCAATATTACCGCCCAATTTGTCTCCGGGTCGTTTAGGAATTTTGTGAGTGACGGTTTCATTGGTTTTTGGGTTCAGTTCAATCAGGTTATCTTGCAAATTATCCCCGGCATATATCAGTCCGCTACTTGCTACATAAACATCATGTAACTGGGATGAATTGTCCCCAAGTGCCCATTCCTTGATGGTCGCTTTCTCAAGGTGTGATTGCCAAGGTTTGGTCTTTGGGATTAGCGACGGATTTGCGGTCAGGCGTTTATGTTCTGCCATCAACAAGGCGGGGAGTTTTGCCTGAGCGCTCGAGCGTAGGCGGGATCCATAGCGCACCATACGGTCGATGATCTTTTCCCACTCTTCTTCCGACCGATCAGCTTTTGTATGCGGCGTTCCTTGTTGGTGACAAAACCCACATTGAAGGCGGAAGTGATCTTTGAGATTTTCATCTCCAAAATCCATAGCCGACAACCATGCATTTGCAGGTGTGTTCTCCGCAAGAGCCGCTACATTCTTTTCCGGCTTTATGATCAGTACCATTTCTGCCTTTGCTGCTGGCAGCGTCACCTCAACGTCAATAAATCCAAGCTTCCTGAACCGTAGGTCTACGTCTTGGTCATCTGGGACATTCAGGACTGCTTGGCCTGTATTATCCGTAAAAACCGAGACTTCTGGTAGAACCACAGGACTGTCGTCATTTTCAGGAAGAGTTGTTACCATCACCAATGACGCAAGACTTCCCGCTTCATCAGTAACGCTGACAGTCACTTCCCTGGCTTCAACCGCAAATGCACTCAACAGAGATCCCAGTAGCGCCCAACCAAAAAATTGTTTTCTCATTTCACTTCAAACTCCCAGCTAACCGTATCAAGAAGGCGATATTTGACCGAAGATTGGCCCTGCCCCAACTGCATTCTTGTTTTAGGATCGACAAGGCGAATTTCAAATTCCGCCTGCAAGCTATTGCTGCCGCAATCCTTAATGTAATCGACGCTAACCCGATAACCGCCAATCGCCGCAGAGGGGATAATTATAGTCTCTGTATAGGGCGGCGGTCCGGCTTCAATATTTTTGCAGCCCATCATGTCCCCCATGGCAACGCCGCTTCTGGCCATGCGATTGGCAAAATAAACGGTCTCGCCATCAGGATCGGTCAGGAACAAATCCAAATCCACAGGCTCGGACCAACTCACTTCCACGGATAATTGTTTGCCAGCCCCATCCTTGATCAGGACAGGGTCCGCATTAACCGGTAAGGAAAAGCCAAAAACCAATAAAAAGACAAAAGATAATCTCTTCACTTTTTCGCTCCTTTAGATCGTCCCAGACGATATAAATCGAAAGCTTCGCGGGTGGTTTTTTCGAGAGAGATTGCAAAGTCATTTTTCAGATTTGAATTATCCAATACAGGTCGATATTGAAGAAATTTTACATGTTCTGGTCCCAGTTTTCCCAATCCCAAAAACCGAACAAGTCCAAGGATACCGCCCACTAATCCAGCCGGTAATG
>CAJXWA010000060.1 GCA_913062525.1 uncultured Alphaproteobacteria bacterium
CCGTGACTTCTCGGGGCTTGTAATTGTTGAGCTTACAGAGACATCTTCAATGTCAACTTTGCGAAGGGCGTGGCTTATCCGAGCTTGCTTCCAGTTGGCAAGTTCGGTGTCACCTACATGCTGCAAACTACATCCGCCGCAAGTGCCAAAATGGCGACATTTCGGCGCGTTTCGGTCTGCTGACGGGGTCACAATATCGACGAGGTTCGCTGAAAATCCGTTGCCCTTTTTCTCTAGCCCGTCGATTTGTACGTGATCACCGGGGAGAGTGTAGGGAACATAATACCGGGTTCCATCGAGAGTACCTATGCCGTCTCCGCTGGCGCCTAATTCTGTGATTTCAAGTTCAAGCATTGTATTTGGCCCCAAGTAAGAATTCTCGATTTCCGTCAGCCCCGGTTATGGGGCTGTCAATAATGCCAAGGGATTGCCACCCAGCTTGGGAGCATATCCACTCTTCAATGTCGACACGAACCGCCTCAATCAGCATGGGGTCTTTGACAATGCCACCTTTGCCGATATTTTGTTTTCCAACTTCAAACTGAGGTTTGACCAATGTAAACAAGCACGCCCCGGGTTTGCAGAGAGATAACACAGCCGGTAAAGCCTTTTTAAGAGAGATGAAACTCACATCGCTGACAATCAAATCTAAGGGTTCAGGGATGTGTTCTCGTTCCAATGATTTGGCATTTAACCCTTCAAGGTTAATCAACTTGGGCTCATCTAACAGGCTGCTATGCAATTGTCCGTGCCCCACATCTACCGCATATACCTTGGCGATATCTTGGCTCAGGAGAACTTCTGAAAAACCACCCGTTGACGCGCCAATATCAGCGGCGATTTTTCCAGCGGGATCGTATTTAAAATGCTCAAGAGCGGCCAACAATTTAAACGCGCCACGCCCGACCCATTCTCTGCCTCTGTTTTCGACTTCAACGTTGGCGTCGTCTGAGATTTTTTGGCTCGCTTTTTTGGCAATAACGCCATTAACCGAGACACGTTTCTCTTTAATAAAAGCCTGTGCTTTTGCCCGGCTATCAGTAAAGCCGCGGATAACTAGTTCAATATCTAGCCGTTCAGTAGACATCTTAAACCCATCTTAGATTGCTGAAATATTAGTTGTTTTATCAATTTTGATGTTGAGAGCACTTTGTGCAGTTTCAACGATTTGTTCAGCGTTTATGCCAGCCAAATCATACATTTTTTCGATCTTATCTTGATCAATATAAAGATCAGACATGCAAAGCGGTCTCACTTTTAAGCCTTTATCCAATAACCCGTTCATTGCGAGAAATTGCATAACATGGCTGCCGAAACCGCCAACTGAGCCTTCTTCAACTGTGACCAAAACATCATGAGTTGCCGCTAGATCTCGGATAAGGCCTTCATCGAGAGGTTTACAGAAGCGGGCGTCAGCTACGGTTGTTGATAGTCCCATGCTGTCCAGTGTTTCAGCGGCTTTAGTCGCTTCCTCTAGGCGTGTGCCGAAAGACAAGATGGCAATCTTATTACCTGTTTTTACAATTCGTCCTTTGCCGATTTCAAGCACTTCACCTTCTGCCGGAAGGTCAACACCAACACCTTCACCGCGCGGGTATCTGAAGGAGATTGGGCCAGCATTATATGCGGCGGCCGTTGCGACCATATGGGTAAGTTCGGCTTCGTCTGCCGCTGCCATCACTACCATATTTGGCAGAGTTGCCAGAAATGTTGTGTCAAATGATCCCGCGTGCGTAGCTCCATCAGCGCCAACAAGGCCTGCGCGGTCTATGGCGAAACGAACCGGTAAGTTTTGAAGGGCGACATCATGGACAACCTGATCATAGGCTCGCTGTAAAAAGGTCGAATATATAGCCACAAAGGGTTTAAGCCCCTCTGTAGCCATGCCTGCGGCAAAGGTTACGGCATGTTGTTCTGCAATACCCACATCGAAACAGCGATCTGCAAATTCTTTGGCAAATTGGTCGAGACCAGTTCCGTCTGGCATTGCGGCTGTGACGGCGACAATTTTGTCGTCCTTTTTGGCTTCTGCGATTAGGCTATTTGCAAATACTTTGGTGTAGGAGGGGGCGTTGGGAATAGCTTTGGTCTGCGCGCCAGTAACCACGTCGAATTTTGAAACGCCATGGTATTTGTCGGCAGCGGCTTCCGCAGGTGCATACCCTTTTCCTTTTTGGGTCACGCAATGAATTAGGATAGGGCCGTTTGCAGCATCACGAGAATTCTTAAGAACTGGAATAAGATGGTCCAAATTATGTCCATCAATAGGGCCTACATAATAAAAGCCCAGTTCTTCAAATAAAGTTCCGCCGGTGACCATACCGCGTGCAAACTCTTCAGCACGTTTTGCTGTCCGCTCCAGCGGATCTGGAAGCTTTGCCGCTATTTGTTTCATCAATTCACGCATATTTCTGTATGACGGTCCTGACAATAGTCGAGACAAATAGGCGCTCATAGCTCCCACTGGTGGGGCGATGGACATATCATTGTCATTGAGAATTACGATTTGGCGGCTATCCATAGCGCCAGCATTATTCATAGCTTCATAAGCCATGCCAGCGCTCATCGAGCCATCTCCGATAACAGAGATAACATTGTTAGTGCGGCCTTGCAGGTCGCGGCCGACTGCCATTCCAAGCCCTGCAGATATAGATGTGGATGAATGAGCTGCGCCAAACGGATCATATTCGCTTTCAACTCTTTTGGTAAACCCAGAGAGGCCGCCAGGTTGGCGTAAAGTTCGAATGCGATCTCGGCGTCCCGTTAGGATTTTGTGAGGATAACATTGATGGCCTACATCCCAAATAAGTCTATCGTCGGGAGTGTTAAAGACGTGATGAATGGCAACCGTTAGTTCCACAACACCAAGCCCGGCACCCAAATGACCACCGGTAACTGAAACGGCATTAATGGTCTCGCTGCGGAGTTCATCAGCAAGTTGTGCAAGCTGGTCGCTTGACAGGTCACGCATATCCTGCGGCTCATTAATCTGATCCAGCAGAGGAGTAGTGGAGGTATGTGTCACAATAAACTCGCCGTTATTTTTTTCTTTGTACTGTAAATGATGCTGCACCGCGCAGTAAATTGGCATTGCCCTTAAATATAGACAAGTGACTGGACGCTTGCTCAGACAACATATTTGCGTGAATTTTTGCCTTTTCCAATCCCTGCAAAGATACGAAAGTTGCTTTACCAGCATCAACGTCTTTTCGGGTGGCTTTCCCCATTTCAGAACTCTCACCCTCAACATCCAATATGTCGTCGGTAATTTGAAAAGCGAGTCCCAGATCATGGGCATAGGCGCGGAGCGATGTAATTTGCGCCGGAGCAGCGTGGCCCAAAATGGCACCAGCTTCACAGGCATAGGCAATCAACGCGCCAGTTTTAAGTTGTTGAAGACGCGACATTACTGGAACCGAAATTGTATCAGCATTGGCGTAAACATCCATTGTCTGGCCACCAACCATGCCATGTCCACCCGCGGCTTGTGCCAACTTTAAAACAAGTTCAGAGCGGACACTTGCAGACGGGTGTGTTTTTGGATCTGCCAAAATTTCAAAGGCGAGTGTTTGTAAAGCATCGCCAGCCAAAACAGCAAGTGTCTCATCGTATTTTTTATGAACTGTCGGAACTCCGCGGCGGAGATCGTCATCATCCATGCATGGTAAATCGTCGTGAACCAGCGAGTAGGTATGCATAATCTCAAGTGCGGCGGCTACACGAATGGAATACTCTCTCGCCACATCAAATAAATCGGCACACTGGATAACTAAAAAAGCGCGTAATCGCTTCCCTCCGGACAAACCCGCATAACGCATCGCATCATGGAGTGGCCATTCGGGGTTCGTGCTTTGCGGCAGAAACGCATCTAATTCACGTTCCATCAACTGTGCTGTTTGGCGCAGTGCTACAGAAAATTCATCTTCCATATGTTTTCTCAAGCTACCTAAAGTCAGGTCAAATTTGTGTTATTCTACATTCGCAGGCTGAACTGAAATACTGCCGTTTTGTGTGACAATCTTCTCAACTCGTTCTTGCGCAATACGTAACTTGGTTTCACAGTGTTGTTTCAATTGTGATCCACGTGTGTAGATGTCAATTGACTGATCCAGATCGACCCTTCCAGAATCCAGTTTTTCAACAATTTTTTCTAATTCCTGTAAAGCAGCTTCAAAGCTTAATTCTAAGATATCTGCTGGAATTTCGTTTGACTCAGGCATAGCTTCTCCTTTGTGCCCTTATACGCTGACTTTATGCGTCAAGCAACGCTTTCACGTGCACTGCGGCGCTTTGTGCAAGTCCGACCAGATCATAGCCACCTTCCAAGACAGAAATTACCCGTCCGCTGCAGGATTTCTCTGCGATTTTCATCAATTTATTGGAAATCCAAATGTAATCTTCTTCGGTCCAATTAAGCCCAGCACGAGGGTCTTGGTGATGGGCGTCAAATCCTGCTGAAATAATCAAAAGTTCTGGGTCGAAAGCAACAAGCGCAGGCAGAATATCTCGCTCCATGGCGATTTTGAATTCTGCGCCCCCTGATCCTTCGGGCAAAGGAGAATTGAAAATGTTACCTGCGCCAGTCTCATGACGATGTCCGGTGCCGGGATAAAAAGGTGCTTCCTGATGTGTGGACCCATAGAAAAGGGTCGCCTCATCTTCGAAAATCGCTTGTGTCCCATTTCCATGATGAACATCGAAATCAACAACGGCAATACGCGTAATTCCATATTTTTGTTGCGCATATTTTGCCGCGATAGCGACGTTATTGAACAGGCAAAATCCCATGGCTCTATCGGCTTCGGCATGGTGACCGGGGGGACGAATAGCACAAAATGCATTAGTGCCGGGTTGTGTCATCACAAGATCCACGGCATCGCGAGCGGCCCCAACACCTCGCATGGCAGCATCATAGCTGCCAGGGGACATAAATGTATCAGGGTCAAGTTGCACGATACCTGAGTCAGGTCTTTTGGATTTAATGTAGTCTATGTGAGCTGAGGTATGGGCCAGTTCCAAAAGATCCGTGCTGCCCATGCTTGCGTCGTGTCTGACAATCGCCTCAAATTCGTCTTCTTCGAGATATTGCCAAACCATTCTTAAGCGATCTGACTTTTCTGGATGCTCGTAACCGGTGTCATGAAAAAGACAGTCGCGATGTGTGAACAGATGTGTAACCATGGGAGAGACCTGTTGCTGTTTAATGGTAAGTGCTATGAACTGTTTGTCAGATTTTTGGGATGAGTTCAAATAAAGTCCTGCCATATATTTAAAGTCGTGCGAAAGCTGAGAATGAAAATAAGAAATCAAATCGCTATTCTTGTTTTGTTGGGCCTTATGGGGACATTGGGTTGGCACAATAGAGAGCTTGTTCCTTTTTGGCCGAAAGAAGAAGCGACGACGGCTAAAAAACAGCGGGGTTCTCGGCCTGTTTCGGTGATTGGGACAGCGGCTATCGTGCGGAATTTGCCGCGAATTGTTATCGCAGTTGGGACGTTGCGGGCGAACGAGTCTGTTAATTTGACCTCTAAAATAACAGCGAAAATCCTGCGTCTGGCATTCGAAGAAGGAAGTACTGTTAAAAAGGGAACACCGATGGTGTTTCTTGATTCAACTGAAGTAAAGGCTGAAGTCGCAGAATCGCTTGCCGAGCTTGGAAATAGCCGGAAATTATATGAACGTGCCGTGAAATTATACAAAAGTGGCAACGCGCCGAAAGCGCGTGTGGATCTACTTCTTTCAGAAATGCAAGTCGCCCAAGCTAAGGTGTCAGCCGATCGTGCGAGATTGTCTGAGTATCAAATCAACGCACCCTTTAGCGGCGTAGTGGGATTTAGAGAAGTTAGCGCCGGTGGCTTGATCCGGCCAGGCGATATGATAACCACATTGGATGATGTTTCCGAATTGAAGTTAGATTTTCATCTGCCCGAAAGCCATTTGGCTCAAGTGCAAGCGGGACTAAAATTTACTGCGAAAAGTGTCGCCTATAAAGGACGAAAATTTGAAGGTGATGTTCTATCTGTTGGGTCTCGTGTTGACCCTGTTTCGAGAGTTGTCCGGGTACGCGGAAGATTACAAAACGCTGACAGAAAACTAAAACCTGGGATGTTCCTATCTGTATCCTTGCAAACAGGCATGGAGCTTAACGCTGTGTTAGTGCCTGAGCATTCTGTGACTGTCTCTCCCGCGGGGCATTTTGTGTATGTGCTGGATGATGACAAAGTGAAACGTGTGGAAATCAAAACCGGACGACGGGTACAAGGTTGGGTGCAGGCTGTTAGCGGAATAACAGCGGGGCAAGTTGTTGTTACCGAAGGGCTTCAAAAAATACGGGATGGACGAAAAGTGAAGCTAAAACAAGAAGACAGATTATCTGAAATGTTGCCATCAAGCGTTGAGGCAAACTAATGAAGCTTTCAGAAGTTTCCATAAAACGCCCCGTGTTAGCCATTGTTCTGTCCATGGTTTTGGTGCTGTTCGGCTTGTTCTCATATCAATCTTTGAGCGTTCGCGAATATCCCAATATTGATAAATCCAATGTGTCTATTAGCACGACATACCGGGGGGCCTCTGCCGATATTATTGAAAGCCAGATCACACAGATTATTGAAGATGCTGTCGCTGGAATTGGTGGCGTTGAGCGAATTAATTCCAGTAGCCGCGAAGAGTCATCCTCTATCAATGTGCAGTTTAATTTAACTCGCGACATTGAATCTGCGACAAATGATGTGCGTGCACGGGTCTCGCGAATTTTGTCCCGGTTACCTGATGAGGCAGAGTCTCCTCGCATTGCCAAAACAGAAAGTGACGCCCGACCGATCATGTGGTTATCCATGTCCAGTGATGGGTTGAGCCCGCTAGAACTCACGGATTTTGCCGAAAGAAATCTTGTCGACCCTCTTTCGACCGTGAACGGTGTCGCAAACGTGCGCATTGGGGGAGCTCGCCGTTATGCCATGCGGATTTGGATAAATACAGAAGCCCTTGCAGCTCATAGTCTGACGGTTCAAGACCTCGAAGACGCCATTCGAGCGCAGAATGTCCAACTGCCTTCTGGACGCATTGAATCTGTTGAAAAAGAATTTAATATTCGAACTAAATCAGATTTGAAAAGCGCTGATGAATTTAGACAGATTATCCTCAGGAACACCGAGCAGGGTCTTGTTAGACTAGGAGACGTGGCTGAAGTTGAAATTGGCGCCGAAAACGAGCGAACGGGCTTACGGGTGAACGGGAATGATGCCATTGGTCTTGGAATTGTGCGTCAGTCAGGATCAAACGTTTTGGAAGTTGCTGACGGGGTAAAAAGGGTTGTCGCGCGGTTGCAAAATACATTGCCCGCAGGCATTACACTTAAAGTATCTTACGATCAGTCTATTTTCATTAGTCAGTCCATCAAAGAAGTCTTCTTTGCACTTGGAATTGCCATGCTTCTTGTGGTCGCGGTGATTTTCCTGTTTTTGAGATCTTTCCGGGCAACACTTATTCCAACAGTGGCTATTCCCGTCTCAATTATTGCGACGCTGAGTATACTTGCCATGTTGGGCTACTCCATCAACGTTCTCACCTTGTTGGCGCTGGTACTGGCAATTGGGCTGGTTGTTGATGATGCTATTGTTGTGCTTGAAAATATTCATCGCCGTATTGAAATGGGGGAGCCCCCCTTGCTGGCCGCCAGCCGAGGTGCGAGGCAAGTCGCCTTTGCCGTTATTGCTACAACTGTTGTGTTGGTCGCCGTATTTTTACCGATCTCATTCTTGAATGGGGTCACTGGACGGCTCTTCCGCGAATTTGGTGTCGCTGTGGCTGCAGCTGTTATGTTCTCAAGCTTTGTAGCACTGACGTTAACGCCAATGTTGTGTTCCAAATTATTAGTTGCCCAAGAAAAAGAGAGTTTATTCTACCGTTCGACCGAATTCTTATTCGTGCGCATGGAAGCGGTCTATAGATTTGGCTTAGTTTTCGCGACCCGTTTTCCAGTGATAATTATTGCCCTTGCTATGGGAATTTCTGGGGTTGCTTATCAGCTATATGAGCAACTTCCAAAAGAATTTGCGCCGACAGAGGACCGTGGTTTCTTCTTCATTCCAGTAAAAGCAGTTGAAGGCGCAAGCCTACAATACACGAAGCGAAATGTGGGTAAGATTGAGAATATTCTAAACCCACTGTTAGAAAACGGAGAGGCGGAAAGTGTTTTTGCGCTGGTTGGAAGTTTCTCTCGACCAGGCCCTGTAAATACTGCGTTTATGTTCTCACGGCTGGTTTCGTGGGAGAAGCGAGAACGGTCGCAGCAGGAAATCGTGCGATCTATTTTTCCAGGATTACTTTCAGTTCCCGGTGTCCGTGCTTTTGCAATTAACCCTGCAAGCCTTGGGCAAAGAGGTTTTCAAGCACCCGTACAATTAATTGTGGGCGGGCCGTCTTATGATGTCATTAACGGCTGGGTTGATCGTGTCCTTGAACGGGCACGTGAAAATCCAAAACTTTTAAATGTGGATAAAGACTATTCCGAAACTCAGCCGCAAATCAGAGTGGATATTAATAGAGACCGGGCTTCAAGCCTTGGTGTGTCTATTGAGGCCGTGGGCCGGACGCTTGAGACGTTAATGGGAAGCCGAACTGTGACCCGCTACGAACAAGGTGGCAAACAGTATGACGTTATTATGAGGGCTCGCGCTGAAGACCGTTCCTCTCAAGATGATTTAAACAAGGTTTATGTGCGATCTGCCCAATCGGGTAGTTTTATCCCGCTCAGTAATTTTGTGAGTTTGGAAGAGGGCGCTGGAGCGGGTACTTTGAAACGCTCAGATAGGCTGAGGGCTGTCCGTATTACGGCTTCATTGGGCCCGGATTATACATTAGAAGAGGCACTTGGATATCTTGAGACCTTAGTCGAAGAAGAAGCCGGTGATGAAGCCCGAATTTCGTTTGGCGGATTAAGCCGGACGTTTAAAGAATCCAGTAACGCGATGCTGTTTACATTCGCGACGGCCTTCCTTGTAGTGTTCTTAGCTCTTGCCGCCCAGTTTGAAAGTTTCATTCATCCTGTCATTATTATGACTTCAGTACCGCTGGCTATTACAGGGGCATTGGGTGCCATGCTCTATCAAGGGTTGTCGCTTAACGTATATAGTCAGATCGGGGTTATCATGTTGATCGGCCTGACCGCCAAAAATGCGATCTTGATCGTTGAATTTGCAAACCAGCTTAGAGAAGAAGGATACGCGCTTGAAGACGCCATTATTGAGGCATCTGTTATTCGGTTGCGCCCTATTCTGATGACGACAATTTCCACAGCTCTTGGTGCCGTTCCGCTTGCTTTGGCAGTGGGGGCTGGCGCAGAAAGCCGGGAAACAATCGGTGTTGTCATCATTGGTGGTGTGATGTTTTCAACCGTCTTGTCGCTAGGGGTGGTTCCTGTTTTTTATCTTTTACTTGCCAGGTTTAGTAAGCCTGCCGGCCAGATTTCAGACAGACTGCAACAATTGGAAAAACAATTCAAAGACCCAGAGAAACTGCAGTAAATTTATCTATACCTAAACACGGTTTATTTAGCTGGTAGTAAGTGGATCAACTTTAGCTTGTTTTAACTAAATTTTAAAGAAATCCCCAGTATTTTCATTTTCAATGAATTGGTGCATATCTTTCTTCCTTGTCGCGAATTTAGTGTGCACGCGTAATTTACAGGTATGAGTAGGCAGGTTATCTCGTTTTAATAAATCCGCTGATGCTTATGTAAATAAAGTATGCTTACTGGGTGGGAAAAATGCAGGTGTTATTGCGGAAAAACGATGTTTATATTTCGGTGTTATTGCTTTCTGATGATCATGGGTTTTTAGAAAATATTTGCACTGCGATCACAAATCCGACCTTTAAAATTGCCGCGGCATTATTGTCAGATGCTCCCATGCTTGGCGGTTATGTTGCCTTAAACGATTTGATTATCGTGCATGTTGATCAAAATAATTTTAAGTCCCTGATGGGGCTTCTTGGCTCGGATACTCTTCCTGTTTTGACCGCAAAAATTGTTGTTGTCGATGCGGATGCCAGCCTAGAACACGCGGTGCAATGCATGAAAGCAGGTGTGGTAGATTACGTTTCAAAACGTAGCGACAAGATAGACGACTACGCGGATCAAGTGGAGCAGCTTTGTTTTGAGCTCATTGTGCCAAAAACAGTATCTAATTTGGACAGTGATAATAATGAGCGTAAGTCTTTGGAAGCGATGCGCCAGAATATCCAAAACACTGTGCTGGCTGCTAAGGCTTTGGCTGAATGCAAAACATTAAAAGATGTTTGCGAAACCCTTCTTGAGACCATAGGAGAGACATTAGGGGCGACGGGAGGGAGCTTGTATCTAAAGCGGGAGAGCCAGTTAGAACGTGTTCATTCGCTGGACCCTGGACATGCTTCTGATGTTTTATGCCTTCCTCTGGAAAAGGGGACAATTTTTGAGCGAGCTTTTTCATCTGGCGAGGCACTATTAATTGCAGATGATGTGGAAATTCAGAGCTGTAAGTTAAGTGGATGGGACGGCTATAAAAACAATAGCGTCCTTGTTTATCCGCTTCACGAGAGAAATGGCGAAGTCATTGGTCTATTCTCACTGCATGGGAAAGAGAACTCAAATTTTACAGGGCAGGATCTCGATCTTGCGCTAATTCTTGCCTCTTATTCCCATGAAACCATTCGATCCTTGTTGGCACAAGAGAGATCTAATAAAGCCTTGGATAGCTTGCAGTCGACTTTTGATAATATGAACCAAGGCATTCTTTTGTTGGATGCCGACGGCCATATCATTCAGTTCAATCAGAATGTGGCAGCCATTATCGATATTCCGAAGAATAATTTGTCAATTGGTCAGAAGGTTGCGGCATTGAACGAACTCCTCATGAACCGCGGGGATCTAACAGACAAGCAAGACGGAACAAGTTCTTGGAATGATGAGGCTGGGAACTATGAATATCTGCATTTCTGTGTGAACGGAACCATTGTTAAAGTCAATGGAAAGCTCCTACCGGCTGGCGGGGAAGTCTTAACTCTTACGGATATAACAAGCCAAAAAAATTGGGAAAGTGAGCTCTTTCAAGCAAAGGAGAAAGCCGAGGCTGCAAGTGTCAGTAAAACAAATTTTCTGGCAAATGTAAGTCATGAACTTAGGACGCCGCTAAATGCCATCATTGGTTTTTCAGAAATGATGACCAAAGAAATATATGGAAAATTAGGGAACTCGCATTACGAAGAATATGCCCGGCATATACATGATAGTGGCGGACATTTATTACGGCTAATCAACAACCTTTTGGATTTGTCAAAGGTCGAGGCCGGAAAGTTTCAATTGCATATGGGGAATGTTGAACTCTATTCCCTCGTTGATAATACCGGCTCGTATTTTTCTCTCCAAGCCGCAGATGCAGGCGTGAGTCTTAAGTTGGATGATATGACTGGTTTTGAAACCTACTGGGGAGATGAAAATGCCCTTAGGCAGATTTTTCTGAATTTAATTTCCAATGCTATCAAATTTACGCCAAGAGGCGGCAGCGTTGACGTCTCAGTCGAAAATTACATGAATGACACTATAATTTTGACGGTCTCGGATACGGGAATTGGTATGGAGGGAAAATCCATAGAACTTGCTATGGAGCCTTTTGGGCAGGTGGAAAACGCTTTTAACCGAAAATATCCGGGAACCGGGCTTGGATTGCCATTGGTAGCTTCTTTAAGTGAGTTGCATGGGGGGCGCTTGGAAATCGAAAGTGCCGTTGGCATAGGGACAACATGCAAGGTCTTCTTACCGATTGCACAGCAACCCATGAACTAATTATTCGGTGCTGTTGTCATCACCTAAAGACACGGTCATGCATAAGTTTAGAAAAATATGAGAACTGATGTCTAGAAATTGAATGGCAACTAATCCAGCATCATTGGCTTGAACGACGGTACCTGAAAATTTCCCAACTTCTTCCACGTCGAATATATCAATTTTACCTTTGATGTGATCACCGCGCGAATAAGAGTTATTCTCCTGTATAAAGCTGATACCATCAGGCGACCAATCTTTTGCAAGATAAGGGACGTCGTTAATAGCAACGACAACACGTTGTGTTGTATTTCGGTGATATTTCCGTTGGTTTTTCTTCTTTTTAGAATGGCTCATTTTATTAGCTCTTTAATTAGATTTTGCCCCAAACGTAAGTTTATAGATAATCTAGAGAAAAACTATGCCTTCTGGTGAACTAATGTTCTATTCTTTGTCATACTTAATAATATTGATTTAATTTTATGCAGGTGTTCCTCAATGTCCAATTCACAAAAAGTTCTCCTTTTAACTGGCGCTAGCCGAGGAATTGGACATGCCACAGTGAAGAGATTTAGTGCTGCTGGGTGGCGTGTTCTTACCGTGTCACGACAAGCTTTTTCAGAGCATTGCCCGTGGGAAGGCGGGGAAGAAAGCCATGTTCAGCTGGATTTATCTGACGTGAATTCCTTACAAGGTGGTTTGGAATTAATTCGAGAAAAATTGGATGGGGCGGGGCTTAACGCACTAGTGAATAATGCGGGAATTTCTCCTAAAGGCCCAGAAGGTGCGCGATTTAGCACGCTTAATTCAAGCTACGATGATTGGCTTCAAGTCTATAACGTCAATTTATTTGCGCCCTTAATGCTGGCTCAAGGTTTGTTCGATGAACTTGTCATGTCCAAAGGGGCTATAGTGAACGTGACTTCCATTGCAGGAAGCCGGGTTCATCGGTTTGCGGGCTCAGCCTATGGAACATCGAAGGCCGCTCTTGCTGCAATGACCCGTGAAATGGCCGCGGATTTTGGCCCGCATGGTGTTCGGGTGAACGCCATTGCACCGGGCGAAATTGATACGTCTATCCTATCGCCTGGGACAGAAGAGTTGGTGAGTGAACTGCCACTTCGCCGGCTGGGCCGACCTGAAGAGGTTGCATCGACAATTTATTTCTTGTGCGATGCCCCCTCTTCATACGTGACAGGAGCTGAGGTTCATATTAACGGCGGTCAGCACGTATAGTCTTTCGGCTTAAACTTTCCGCCAATTTTCCTCAACAGCAAGTGCCTCCAGCCGGTCAAGCCCGGCTGTGAAGCGATCAAACATCGTATTGATTTCATCCGCTGTAATGATAAGTGGCGGACAAAGTGCTACGTTGTCGCCTGCAACAGCTCTGCTTATGAGACCTTCATCTTGCATGAAGCCTACAGCAGTTGCACCTGCGGCATGTGACGGATCAAAAGATCGTTTCGTGGCTTTATCAGCAACCAACTCAACCGCACCAATTAATCCAATAGCCCGAACTTCACCAACGAGAGGATGATCAGCAAGGGCATCAAATCTTTCTTTGAACAGTGGTGCAATGGATTGGACGTGATTAATAATATTACGTTCTTCCATCAGCTCCAGTGTTCTAAGGGCCACTGCAGCCGGCACTGGATGGCCGGAATAAGTATATCCGTGGGCAAAGGCACCGTGGGTTTCACTTTGTTTTACCATTCCCTGATAAATTTCCTCAGACACCATGACAGCTGCGATTGGAAGGTAGGCGCTTGAAAGTGCTTTGGCGCAGCTTAAGATATCAGGCTTCATGCCAAATGTTTCTGTACCCCACATTGTACCAGTACGGCCAAAGCCGCAAATGACTTCATCTGCAACAAGCAAAACATCATACTTTTTAAGGACAGCCTGTATTTTTTCGAAATATCCTTTAGGTGGAATAATGACACCGCCAGCACCCATAACAGGTTCAGCAATGAAGGCTGCGACAGTATCAGGACCTTCTTTAATGATCAGATCTTCCAATTCACTGGCAAGTCGGGTGGAAAAATCTTCTTCACTTTCTCCCTCTTTTGCAAAACGGTAATAGTGAGGGCAGCTCGTGTGAGTTATGTTTTCTATGGGAAGATCAAAATCTGTATGAAGTGGTTTCAAGCCAGTCAGACTTGCGGCCGCGACAGTAACACCGTGATAGGCTTTTTCTCGGCTGATAATTTTCTTCTTTTTCCGGCGCCCAAGGGAATTGTTGTAATACCAGACAAGTTTGACAACGGTGTCATTTGCCTCAGACCCAGAATTTACAAAGAAAGCTTTTGAAAAATCAACCGGCGCTATTTCCAATAGTTTTTCAGCAAGCAAAATACCGGGTTCTGTCGATTTGCTGGCAAAGGAATGATAGTAGGGCAGTTTTTGCATCTGCTTAACTGCGGCATCTATTAATTCCTGCTCGCCAAACCCAAAAGATGTGCACCAAAGACCAGCGAGCCCTTCAATATATTCTTTCCCGCTATCGTCATAGACATAGATGCCTTTGCCGGTTTCAATAATCAGCGGGCCAGTTTTTTCATGAGTGGCAAGATTTGTATATGAATGGATCAGGCTTTTAACGTCTCTGCTAGCGAGAGAGTTACCTTGTTTTAGATCTGGACTGTTCATTGGAAATCCTTGGATGAGTGGAAGAGATTGTTTGAGTTAAAGCTACTTCGCAAAAGAATACTGGTCAATCGAACTTCGGTGTTGTTTTATTGTTTTTGGTATGAAAAAGAACAATACGGGGAAAAGGGCGAATGATGACTGATCTTACGGTTAAGGGTGCTGACGGCTTAGCCGTTCATGTTTATGAGTGGTTGCCAGAAAAAAATGTAGTCGGTGTTGTGCAAATTGCGCACGGGATGGCAGAACATGGTGCTCGGTATGATCGGTTTGCAAAATTCCTCAACCAAGCCGGATATGCGGTATATGCCAATGATCATAGAGGACATGGTAAATCTATCCCTGAAGGGGTATTGCCCGGTCATATGGCCGATGAAGGGGGTTGGGAGAAAGCTGTTGAAGATCTTTATTTGATCAACGATGAGATTTCGAAACGCCATCCGGGACAAAAAATTACGCTTGTTGGGCATTCAATGGGATCGTTCATGGCCCAGGATTATATGGCAAAATATGGCCATACAATTCATGCAATAGCCCTGTCGGCAACCAATGGGCCGCCCGGTACTCTTGGCAAAATCGCTCAGCTTGCAACCCGTGTTGAAAAATTACGCAACGGGAATGAAGGCCATAGTAGTTTGCTCGCAAATATGTCGTTTAAAGCTTTCAATAAAGCTTTCGCCCCCAACAGAACCGAATTTGACTGGTTGAGCCGGGATAATGCAGAAGTGGATAAATACGTTGAAGATCCTATGTGCGGCTTTGAATGTACTGTAGCCACATGGATTGGCTTGATTGATGCTATGGCAAGGATCGCAGGCGACGATGCATTATCTCAAATGGACAAATCTAAGCCTATTTATGTTTTCTCTGGGACTGATGATCCTGTTGGAGAGAAAACCAAAGGGACGGATCGTCTGTTGAAAGCCTACAAAAAACACAAATTTGAATGTGTTTCGCATAAGTATTACGAAGGTGGGCGGCACGAAATCCTCAATGAGACAAATAATGACACTGTGATGCAGGATTTCTTGCAGTGGCTAAATGGTGCGCAAACTACTACATAACGGGCCAATATTAACCTGAAGTAGGGGGCTCGGCTGTTTGAATCCGTCGGGTTTCCTGTTCTTTGATCATTTTTGATGTCATGCGAGATCCATCGTCACTCCACCCGGGAGGACCGAAAATATATAAAAATCTGGCTTTTAGGCTTTTCGCTGATACAACATCTTTGACTAATGAAACCCATTCGTGAAATGCAACGACGAGTGGGTTGAAGCTTGCGATTTGTTTGACAATTCCGTACCGGCAAGGCTCAGACTTGTCTTCAGGGATAAACGAGCCAAACAGGCGGTCCCAAATAATAAGAACGCCAGCATAATTAGCATCTAAGTATTTGGGGTTCGTTGCATGATGTACCCGGTGATGTGATGGCGTGTTAAATATATACTCAAATGGCCGCCACATTTTATCAATTGCTTCTGTGTGTATCCAAAATTGGTAAACGAGGCTTATGCCTTTTTGAAACGCGATTAACGGCGTGGGTAAGCCCAGTAAGGACAGAAATAGCCATGGGAACCAAGTTCCGACAAAACCACCAGTCCAAGTTTGCCGAAGTGCCGTGGACAAATTGTAATATTGCGACGAATGATGGTTGATATGAGCCGCCCACCAAATTCGGTGTTCATGGCTGAACCTGTGAAACCAGTAATAACAAATGTCTTCAGCAAAGAAAATCAAGACGAAAGCATACCATTCATACCCAATTTCAAAAATCCTATACTCATATACCCAGCTCGAGACGGCTGCGACGATCCCCAAATTTAAAAAACCGATAGCAAAATTACCGAGCCCCATAAAAAGAGATGCCGCACTGTCACGGGCCTCGTAATTTGCTTTTGAAGGTTTAAACCGGCCGAGAACAACTTCGATTAAAATTAAGAGAACGAAGGCGGGAATGGCAAAGGTTACGGGATCTGGAAGTGTCATTTTATATTACTTCTCTATCAACGGCGGCACTAAAATTTTCAAGACTGGTTTGCCAGTTTATGAGGTCCTGTTTTGCGCATTGGATGTTGATTTCTGGGTGAGAGAAATCTTGCCGGCGAATTTGGATCAACCCGCTTTTCGCTGCTTTGGTTTTAACATCTGATATGTCGGGAATTTGAAGAACGAGCTTATCACCGTGCCGGCGCACAAGCCGCAGCGGCATGGTTGCATCAGTTAGAAGGAGCGCAGCCGACTGATCGAGGCTGATGCATATGTTTTGCACGTTTGTTTCGGGCTCTTCAAATTTCATTAATTGAAGGCACCCTTCTTCCGTAACTTCGGCATTTCGAGGGCCAGCAACAAGACGAATAATCACGATGACAATTCCGACGAAAAGCGCAGCTATCGGCAGTAAGATATACGGCTCTATTTGCATGGCTTGGGATCCTTCAGGTGCTTGTGATCATGGTAACTGATGGATATTGTGGAGATATTAAAAGGTGGAAACAACATCTTTTTCTGAAGGTCTGCTTTCCGTAGCGTCCTAAACGGTTTGAAGATATTGCTGCAAAAAGTAATGAAACGCTCTTTACCTGTTTTGAATGTTTCCGTATCCTCTGCGGCTATACAATAATAAAATAACTGGGAAAATGTCATGCTTGGCCTAATTCAGGATCGTCCTCTCTTAATCTCCTCTCAAATTGAATATGCAGGTTTGAACCACGGAGATGTAGAAATCGTCTCTCGTTCAGTGGAAGGACCCATTCACCGAACAAATTACCGCACTGTAAATTTGCGCTCAAAGAAATTGGCTCAGGCACTTGGACGCCTTGGAGTGGAATTTGGGGATCGCGTGGGGACGCTTGCATGGAACGGGTACCGGCATCTTGAGATTTATTTTGGCGTCTCGGGCAGTGGATTGGTATGCCACACCATTAACCCGCGTTTATTCCCAGAGCAGATCACTTACATTGCAAATCATGCCGAAGATAAAGTGATTTTCACTGATTTGACTTTTGTTCCGCTTTTGGAGGCTATTCAAGATCAGCTGACAGAAGTCACAAGTTTTGTCATTATGACAGACGAAGCCCATATGCCAGAAACCAGTCTGAAGAATGTTCTTTGTTATGAGACATTAATTGATGCTGAAGATGGTTAT
>CAJXWA010000061.1 GCA_913062525.1 uncultured Alphaproteobacteria bacterium
TGACAGACATGTGGAAGTCGCCAATCAGCTCTTAAATGACGGCAAGGCCTACTATTGTTACGCCTCAAAAGAGGAACTCGCCGAAATGCGCGACACTGCCCGCGCTGAAGGCCGGGCACCGGGCTATGATGGCCGCTGGCGGGATCGGGATCCCTCAGAAGCGCCCGCAGGTGTAGATCCTGTAATACGCTTTAAATCCCCAAATGAAGGTAGCATTACAATCAATGATGCGGTTCAAGGGGATGTTACTATTCAGAACGCTCAATTGGATGATCTCATTCTATTGCGTGCCGATAGGACACCAACTTATATGTTATCTGTTATTGTTGATGATCATGATATGGGTGTTACGGACATTATTCGCGGTGATGACCATTTAACGAATGCAGCACGCCAATTGCAATTATATGCAGCGTTGGGATGGGACGCACCCAAGATGGCCCACATCCCACTCATTCATGGTCCAGACGGTGCAAAATTGTCGAAGCGACACGGCGCACTTGGTGTTGAAGCATATCGCGACATGGGTTATTTGCCCGAAGCCATGCGCAATTATTTGTTGCGCCTTGGTTGGTCACATGGGGATGACGAGATCATCTCAACAGAGCAAGCCATTGAATGGTTTAATTTGGAAAATATTGGTAAATCAGCCTCTCGATTTGATTTTGATAAGCTAGAAAACCTAAATGGAACTTATATCAGGAATGCTGATGACGCGTACTTAACCACAGTAATCGCCCCGTATTTGGAAGAATATGTTGGCAATAAGTTAAGTGCAGAACAACACTTGTTGGTTAAAAATGCGATGAACGGGTTGAAAGAACGCGCAAAATCAGTAATATCGCTAGCAGAAAGTTCACAGTTTTTAATTGCTGAACGCCCTCTGGCCATGGATAACAAGGCCAGCAAGCTGCTAACAGCCGACGCAATACAAATTTTGCAAAGATTGGCTGACAGGTTCGACACTCTAACCGAGTGGACAAAAGAGCAAATTGAGGAAGTCGTGCGTGTAAGCGCTGAAGCCGAAGATTTGAAACTGGGCAAAATTGCACAGCCCTTGCGTGCAGCACTGACAGGTACAACTGTTTCGCCTGGTATTTTTGATGTTCTAGAAGTCCTTGGAAAAGAGACCTCTATCGGACGGATAAGAGACGTAAATATAGATTCTTAATTATCGAGCAAATTTACGTTGCTCCTTTCGTAAATATTTACGAAATGCATGTAGAACCCCTACAAGGGTATCAACAAACTTGAAGTTGGCATAAGAGCTGACGGCAAAAATAAAGGAAAAAATGAATGAGTGGCTCAAAAGCGAACGGTACCGTTCAAGTCAATGAAGAAGGTCAAGGATCTACAGACCTTCCCATGTTGGAAGGATCAATTGGACCGAAAGTAATCGACATTCGAAAACTTTACGCTCAGACAGGCCATTTCACATACGATCCTGGTTTTACATCAACAGCCTCTTGCGATTCAGCCATTACATATATTGATGGTGACGAAGGCATCCTGATGCACCGTGGTTATAAAATTGAAGAACTCGCATCACAAAGTGACTTCATGGAAGTCTGCTTCCTTCTTTTGAAGGGCGAGCTCCCGGACGCTGAACAAAAAGAAAAATTCACCCATGACATCACCTACCACACCATGCTGCATGAACAACTCGCTCAATTGTTCCGTGGTTTCCGCCGGGATGCCCATCCAATGGCGATTATGGTCGGTGTTGTTGGTGCTCTTTCAGCATTCTATCATGACAGTACAGACATCAATGATCCGCACCAAAGGATGATCGCAAGCTACCGTTTGATTGCTAAAATGCCAACGATTGCGGCAATGGCGTACAAATACTCAATCGGTCAGCCATTCATCTATCCAAACAATGAATTATCTTACGCAGAAAACTTCCTGCATATGACCTTCAGTGTTCCTGCTGAAAACTACAAAATGTCACCAACTGTTGCCCGTGCAATGGACCGTATTTTCATCCTTCACGCTGACCATGAACAAAATGCATCTACGTCTACAGTTCGCCTTGCTGGCTCGTCCGGTGCTAATCCGTTTGCATGTATTGCCGCTGGCATTGCATGTCTATGGGGCCCTGCACATGGCGGCGCCAACGAAGCCGTACTGACAATGCTGGAAGAAATTGGCAGCGTTGAAAATGTGCAAAAATACATTGATAAGGCGAAAGACAAAAGCGATCCTTTCCGTCTTATGGGCTTTGGTCACCGTGTCTATAAAAATTACGATCCTCGGGCAACTGTTATGCAACAGACTTGCCATGAAGTTCTTGACGAACTCGGCCTTAAAGATGAGCCTATGTTGAAGCTTGCAATGGAACTTGAAAAAATTGCATTGGAAGATCCATATTTCGTCGAAAAGAAACTCTTCCCTAACGTTGACTTCTATTCAGGGATTATCTTGAAAGCTCTCGGCTTCCCAACAAGCATGTTCACTGTTTTGTTTGCCGTTGCCCGGACTGTTGGCTGGGTCGCACAGTGGAATGAAATGATGGAAGATCCAGGACAAAAAATTGGTCGTCCTCGCCAGCTTTACACAGGCCACGCGGAACGTCCATTTGTTCCACTGGTTAAGCGATAAGTTTGACAATGCGCCCAAGTTTCACTCATAAAAAAGTGACGCCTTTGGTATTAACCGAAGGCAACGGGCGTGATCGGAGAATGAGATTAAAAGCGGTGAACGATAATCGGGCGCCGCTTTTTCTTCAATTAAAAAAGCTACTGTTCACATTAGCACCAATTTCCGTATTGTTTTTCTTCGCATTTATTTGGTGGCAATCTTAAGACTGATCAATCAGCTTTCGAATGACTTCAGCCGCCCGAATACCCGGCGCATCCCCGCCAATACCAAGGGCCGCCATTGCATGGTCATATCCTGAAATTTGCGCCGCTCGCACCTGTTCATTTTCAAACAAATTGATGAGGGATGCACTCAGATTTTCGACGGTACAATCCTCTAAAAGATGCTCGGGAACAACTTCGCGATCTTCAAGAATATTTACCAAGTTCGCATACTTCAGCTTAATAAGTTTCCGTGCCAAATATGCAGTAATCGGATGCATTCTATAGGCAATCACGGACGGTAAATGCGAAAGCGCAAGTTCTAGTCCCACAGTTCCTGAAGCTGCGAGGGCAACTTCACAAGCAGCCATGGCATCGTATTTATCCGTTTCACCTTCAACAATAATAACTTTTACAGACCATTGACGGATCGCGTCTTGAACCAGCGTTTTTGTCTTGCCAATCACTGGGATAACTACAGTTAAATTATCGATCCTTTGAGCCACCCTTTGAACCGATTGTCCAAAGACATCTAAATGACGCGTCACCTCCCCCCGGCGGCTGCCAGGTAGCACCATCAAGTTTCTGCGAGAACTTTCAATCTGAAATTTATTCCTGAATGCCGCAGCATCGCCATCTCTGGCCCCGCTTTCGATTATGGAATGACCAACAAATGTCGCCGGAAGACCCACCACTGCAAAATAGGGAGGTTCGAACGGAAGAAGCGTGAGAAGGTGATCATATAACGCCGCAATTTTCTTTGCACGCCCCGGCCGCCAAGCCCAAACAGAAGGCGCAACATAATGCATCTTCAAAAATGAGACATCTTGCAATTTTTTGGCAACTCGGAAACTAAAATCCGGTGCATCTACAGTAATGAAAATGTCAGGATTTTCATTTATTGCCGCATCTGCCGTCTCACTAATGCGTTTAAGAAGAGCGGGAATTTTAGGGACCACCTCTGCAATTCCCATGATACTAAGCTCGTCCATAGGGAAAATGCTTTTAAGCCCTTCAGCAGCCATCAACGGCCCACCAATACCTATAAAATCGACAGACCGTCCACTGAACACTGTTTTCAATCCGACCATCAATCGTGCAGCCAACACGTCCCCTGAGGGTTCGCCGGCAACAAGAAATACTCTAAGAGGGTTTTGATCAGTCATTGGCAGTAGAATTATTCAATGGTTCGATTACGTGGACAAAGATATTGGCATCATTTGCGCGCATGATAACCTCTTCGCGACCAAGAATGAGTGTGCTCCCGCTTTCAATCGTAACACCTTTCAGGCCAGCCGATTTCATCTGATCAATTGTGTCCGGGCCGATTGTTGGCATATCCGTTCGTAAATCTTGTCCCAACTTAGGCAACTTTACCAGTACACCTGCTGGATTTTCCCACGCAAACGCTCCGCAACGGGAAATAAGTTGTTCAGTGCCTTCCGCTGCCTCAACACCTAAGACATATTCACTCCGGATAACAAGGGCTTGCCCAATGTCAAAAACACCAATGGTTCGGGCGATTTCCACCCCTTTTACGATATCTTTAAACTCATCTACCGTTGGACGGACGTCACCTAAAGTTCCAACTTCTGCAACGAATCCCTCATCAAGTTCATGGGCCCCTACCACTTCAAATCCTTTGTCTTCAACGAACTGGGTTATTGCACGAAGAAGTCCGTCATCCCCTTTACTTAAAGAGGCACCAATTTTTGAGAGGAGTTTGAAGCCCTCTTTATCGGGAAAAATATTCTTGAAATTTGGCCTATTGATGGGCCCCGCCATCGTAACACGCAAACAGTCTTCTCGCTTCAACGCAGCTATAAATTTACCTATTTTTGTAATAGGAATAACTTCGGATGAGAATTGTGCGTAGTCGCCGGGAAGGGCTTCGTTTTTAACAAGTAAGACAAATATCGGGATTCCACGAGCCGTTAAGCTCTTTGCCAGACGCAAGGGCAATTGCCCGCGCCCGGCAATTATACCTATTTTTTCCGTATGGGAATTACTGTGGCTGACAGAAACCACGTTTTGTCTCTCCATTAATGAAGTCTAGGACAGATTTTACAACTTCAGAGTCAGGGAACTCTTTTGCCACAAGTGCCGTTCTTTCTTGAAATGTACCCTCATCTCCGAACAAACGCTTATAGGCGTTTCGCAAGGCGTGTATTTCATCGCGCGAAAAATTCCGGCGTTTCATGCCAGTCAGATTTAAGCCACCAAGAACAGCCCTGTTTCCAGTAGCTGATCCGAAAGGAATAATATCCGTTTCAACGCCAGACGCTCCGCCGACCATAGCATGTGCGCCAATACGAACAAATTGGTGAACAGCAGATAGCCCGCCGATAATCGCAAAATCATCAATCTCAACATGCCCACCCAAAGTGGCGTTATTGACCAAAATCACATTATTGCCAATGGAGCAATCATGGGCGATATGAGCGGCAACCATAATTAGACAATCATTTCCAATTTTTGTAAGTGATCCTCCGCCCTCAGTTCCTGGGTTAACGGTCACATGTTCCCGGATAACGCAACGGTTACCAATTCTGACTTCACTGTCTTCGCCATGGAATTTTAAATCCTGCGGCGCATGCCCAATTGATGCAAAAGGAAATACGGTACAGTTTTCGCCGATCGTCGTTTTTCCTGCTATAGCCACGTGTGATTTCAGTACAGCGCCCGCACCTATTTTGACGTTTTTCTCAATAACGCAAAACGGTCCAATTTTGGCGTCAGGGTGAATACTCGCCCCTTCTTCAATAACAGCGCTATTGTGTATATTAGACATCTGATCCCAGCATTTAAAAATCTACTCTACAGTGCTACCAAGTCACTGCAACAGACACAAATCAAGCATTGTTACAGCAGGTTTCGGTGGGTTTTCAATTTAGTCAGTAATCATCGCTGCAAAGTCAGCTTCTGCGACTTTTTTGCCTTCGACTTCAACAACACCGCTGAATTTCCAGACCGGTCCGCGTTGTTGTTTTTTCGTGACCTTAATTTCCATAACATCGCCTGGCACTACAGGGCGCCGAAACCGTGCGTTATCAATTGACATAAACAAAACGTTCTTTTCGGTACCAGCTGAATCTAGCGTTTTTATCACCAGAACAGCTGCAGTCTGCGCCATTGCCTCGACAATCATAACACCTGGCATAATAGGGCGTCCGGGAAAATGCCCCTGAAACTGCGGCTCATTCATAGTAACATTTTTGATGCCGGTCGCAGATGTATCGAGCACAATATCTTTCACCCGATCAACGAGTAAAAGCGGGTATCTGTGGGGCAACATGTCCAGAATTTCGATAATATCAACCGCAGCTACGGTCGTATTTTCAGTTGTATCGGTCATTTGTTTTGCCCTTTTCGTTTCGCCAATCGAGTGAGAGTGGCAATAGATCTAAAAAATTCTCTACGGGGTCTTGCTGGGAATCCAGCATAGATTTGCCCTGCGGGTACATCTGAAATAACACCGGATTTCGCTGAAATCTGCGTACCCATTCCAATTTTAATATGACCTGCCAGCCCGACTTGGCCGCCAAGTACCACATAATCTTCAAGAATTGCACTTCCGGAGATGCCTGTTTGCGCCGCAAGTATGCACCCCCTTCCCATCTGAACATTATGTCCAATTTGACAAAGGTTATCTATCCAACAACTATCCCCAATGACAGTATCCGGCCCGGAACCACGGTCAATGGTCGTGTTTGCACCAATCTCTACACCGCTCCCAATTAGAACGCGTCCGAGCTGAGGAATTTTTATATGTCCACTTGGATCTGGTGCAAATCCAAATCCGTCTTCTCCAATGCGAACTCCGGAATATAGGGACGTATTATCACCAATATGGCAGGCTTTAACGCAGACCTGTGAATAGATCTTACAACCTCTACCAATTTGAACATTTTTCTCAATAGTACAGTGATTGGCAATAATAGAATTTCGGCCAATTCGTGCGCCATCTTCAATAACACTATAAGCACCAATGCTAACGTTATCACCAATTCTTGCTGTTTTAGAAACAAGAGCAGTTGGATGGATCACGCCATTTGATATTTCACCAGGATAAAAGTGAGTAGCAATCAGCGCATATGCCTTATAGGGATCCGCCACGACGAGCAGTGCCATATCATCCGGAGCGTTATCTACAAACTGTTTCGAGATAATGCATGCACTGGCATTTGATGACGTAAATTCTTGTAAATACTTAGCATTGCTAAAAAAACTAATATGGCCGGAGTTTGCCGTATCTAGAGGTCTAACATCCAATACCATGATCTCTGGATTGGGAACATTTACCAATTCTGCTCCGACTAATTTTGCCAGTTCATAGAGGGAGTAAGCACCCTGTTTTTCAAAGAAAAGCGGATCTGCCATTATTTCACTGGTTTTAAAGGAACTAAAACCACCTTCATTTTCTTTAGTTTCGCGTTTAAATTGTCGGTTACTAGCTCGGTAATTTCAAGCTTCTTTTCACCAAACAGAATTCTCTTTTTTTCAACTATTATCGTAGCACCAACTGATTTCGCCACAGCGGATACAATGGGCTCCATGGCCTCTTCGATTTTATTAATAGCAAGAGATCGACTTTGCGCTAATTGTTTCACTTTATTCTGAAAATCAAGGCGGTACTCTCGGCCTTTCGCGCTCAAAGCTTTCGATTTGCTATCATATTGTTCTGGCGAAATAATGACTCGTTGCTGAGCAAGTTCATCCTGTTCGTTACGAAAACTTATCTCTCTTGCTTTAGCGTCATCTTTTAGCTTTTTATCAAACACCTTTAACTGCTGATCAACATCTTTCATGGCAAGGGAGCTCACAAGAACTTGACCTAAATCAAGGATAGCAATCGTTTGTTCCTGTTGGGCAGACGTTGCGGAAGTTAACATAAACAGAGGAGCTACAGTAGAGAAGAAACCTAAAATTAGATTCCGTTTTAATAAATTTCGTACCATCTAGAAACGTGTCCCAAATTCAATTTGAAAGACTTCATCTTTATCGTAGTCTTCTTTAATAAACGGATGGGATACATTTACTTGGAGCGGACCAAATGGTGACGTCCAATTGACACCAAAGCCAGCTGAAGCACGTATGGCCGCACTATCCACGATATCAACATCATTGTCATCAATACCGGTTAATGTTCCCACGTTGATATATGTTCGGCCAAGCAAGCCGAATTCTTCTGGGAACCCCATAGGAAAACGAACTTCTGCCTTACCGACTAAGTAGGCGTTGCCACCCAATGCATCACCAGAATCTGAGTCCCTCGGCCCAATACCTGATTTCTCAAAGCCTCGAAAACTGTTACCGCCGAGATTAAACCGCTGCGACACACCAACATCTTCACCAAGGCCAATAACGTAACCAGCATCAGCTCCCAAACTTAGGACGATATCATCGTCTACTAGAGCAAAGAAATGTATATAGTCTGCATTGGAAGAAAGTGAGTACACATCACCTCCAATACCACTATAGGTCTGACCAAATGTATATTTATAACCTTCAGTGGGCATAAGAGTATCGTCAAGATAACTAACAGATATTTTATACCCTAAAGAAGATGTCAGCAACTCACCTTCTGAATCAATAATTACTTGAGAGGCGCTAGCGCTTACGTCACTAATGTTCGAATTAATCAAGGAATAAATTAAGGAAGCATCCACATGTTCCGTAACTGGAAAGCCAGTTCGAAGCTTAAATCCAAGTTTCTCCAAATTATACCCAGACTCGTCTTGCCGGTCATCATATACACTAAATATATCAAATCCAGCCCGAAGGTCCTTGCCCATAAAGTAAGGTTCAGTGAAGCCTAAATCAATTTGTTGGGTATCAGCACCTAATGAGATTTTAAAGCGCAAATCTTGACCTTTACCTAGTAGGTTACGCTCCCGAACTTGGAAGTCTGCTGATACGGAATCTGCTGTTGAGAAACCTGCACCAACGCTCAACTCACCAGTCGATTTCTCCTGAACATCCACATTAATAATTGTCTTGTCAGGGCTGGATCCTTCTTCACGTGTAAGCTCAACTTTCTCGAAGAAATTCATCGCCCTAATTCTTGAGTTAGATCGACGCAGAAGCGCTGTATTGAATGCATCACCTTCAACAAGCCTGAATTCACGACGGATCACGTGATCAAGTGTTCGAACATTACCTGTAATATTAATGCGTTCAACGTATACACGAGGGCCCTTTTTAATCTGGTAATTTATATCAATAGACCGGTTCTCTTTATCCCGCTTAACTCGAGGTCGAACATTGACAAAAGCATATCCTAAACGGCCAAGTTCAAAAGTAACAGCTTGAACACTGTCTTCAATTTCATTGGCATTATAGGTCTCGCCCTCAAAAGTGGTCAATAGCGCCCGAACAGCATCAGGCTGCAAGTCTTTGATCTCACTCTCTACACCAATCTCGCCGAAAGTATATTGTTCCCCCTCTTCCACAGCGAAAGAGATAAAGAAGCCATCACGGTCGGGCGTCAATTCTGCCACAGCAGACACTACTCTGAAATCCGCATAACCTTTACTCAAATAGTATTTCCGGAGAAGCTCGCGATCATAGGTTAACCGATCAGGGTCGTATGTATCGTCTTCAGATAGCAGATTATACCAGCGTGTTTCAGTAGTCGAAATTTGTCCAAGCAAACGATCGTCGGAAAATTTCTTATTTCCAATAAAGCGGACTTTACGAATTCCGGTTTCATCGCCTTCATTAATTTCAAAAACCAAATCCACGCGATTTGAAGGTAGCTGAATTACTTTTGGCTCCACAACAGCCGCAAAGCGACCGCTGCGTCTATAGACGGTAATAATTCTCTGGACATCGTTTTGAACCCGAGCACGTGTATAAACAACACGAGGGCGAAGCTGAACCTCCGCATTCAAAAGTGCGTCTTCAATTCGGCGATTTCCCTCAAACGCCAAGCGATTGATAATGGGATTTTCGACCACTGTGACGATGACAGTACTGTTTTCGCGGCGGATAGAAACGTCGGCGAATAACCCCGTATTAAAAAGGGCTTTCAGTGATTTATCAATACGAGATCGATTATAGGGAGAGCCCACAGAAAACAGCAAATACGATTGCACTGTAGCTGCTTCAATACGTCGGTTGCCGTCGACCTGAATTTCAGTAATTGTTCTTGAAGCCTGCGCATACGCCAGCCCCCGATCTGAAACACCAATATTCAGAACCGTCATCGCTAAAAAGCAAACGAATAACGTTACGCGCAATTTACATCCCCCCGATAGGAATAAACACCTTATTTTAAAAGGCTTATTAAAGGTGATCTTCAGGAGACCAACCCAACAAAGAAGTCCTTAACCCATGGTTTATTCAAGTCGTTCCACGTTGCAAATACCATTAGCATCAGTACGAGCGTTAGTCCAATGCGGAAACCATATTCCATGGTTTTTTCGCCAAGAGGCCGCCCGCGTAGCGCTTCTAATGAATAAAACAACAAATGCCCCCCATCAAGCATAGGGATCGGGAACAAGTTGATCAGTCCCAAACTAATGGACACGAATATCATAAAATTAAATAAGGAGAGTAGGCTACCGGTAAAATCATCGCCCCGTTTCGCCGCGTCACCTGACATTTTGATGATCCCTAAGGGACCACTAAGTTCTGTAGAGTCTCTGGCACCCGTAATCATCTGCCAAGCGCCTTTTAAAGTCGCAGTTGTGACAAACCATGTTTGATCAACAGCGCTCACAAGAGCACTCCCTACGCCGTGCTCCTTAAATTCTCGTTTCGTTGAGCGAATGCCCAACTGACCAATTTTTTGAACATTCCCGCTACCGTCTTTATATTCAACGATTTTAGGAGTGATATCGATTTTCACGTTGCCGCCAACACGCTCGACATCAAGGTGTAGCGGCTCATCCAAACCGACAATCACTTTTTGGCGAAGCTGTTCGAAACTCTCAATTGAAGATCCATCAATGGCGATGATGCGGTCTCCTGGAAGAATACCAGCTTCAGCTGCCGCGCTTTCTGCAACTACTTCCGTTGCCACAGGCGGTGTATGTGCCTGCCCTAAAGTCAAAAACAGTGCTGTCATAGCGACAATGGCGAAAATGTAATTTGCAGCGGGTCCTGCAAAAACAACAGCTGCTCGCTGCCAAAGAGGTTTATGGTGGAAGGAGACTTTTCTGTCTTCTTCACTCAACTCTTCAAGGGTGTCATCGGCGTTGCTGGCAACACCTGCATCACCAAAGAATTTGACATATCCACCGAACGGAACCGCACTAATGCGCCAGCGGCAACCATTCTTGTCATACCAGCCGAAGATCTCTTTCCCAAAACCGATGGAAAATACATCCACCTTCACGCCGCATAGGCGGGCAATTTTATAATGTCCGTATTCATGCACGAATACCAAAACAGTAATAACCACTACAAATGCAGGGAGATAAATCCAGTTTTCAACCAATAGCCCCATTTAAATGCCTATCCCGTTATTTTATAAGTTCTTTGGAGTGCTATAAACTAACACAATTTGTCAATAATTAGGCAGGCACGCTCTCTGCCCCTACGATCTTCAGAAAAAACATCATCGACACATGTAATTTCCACAAAATTAGTAGCGGACATAACCTCTTCCACAACTTTCGCAATATCAAGAAAGCCAATAGCACCGTTCAAAAAACTGGCTACTGCGACTTCATTTGCCGCATTTAAAATAGTCGGTGCAGACAAACCGGCAAGAAGCGCCTCTTTCGCCAACTTCAAAGCTGGAAACCGCACATCATCTGGGTCTTCAAATGTCAAAGACCCAATTTTGGCTAAATTCAGCTTTTCAGCGATAAAATCATGTCTATTGGGCCAACCTAAGGCGTAAGAAATGGGCGTCCGCATGTCAGGTGAGCCCATTTGGGCCAGCACTGAACCATCACCATATTCAACCATACTATGAATAACAGATTGCGGATGAACCAATATATCTATCTGATCTTTGCCAACAGGAAACAAATGATAGGCCTCGATTAATTCAAGCCCTTTATTCATCATCGTTGCACTATCGATTGAGATTTTATCTCCCATATCCCATTTTGGATGGGCTAGAGCCTGCTCTCTAGTCACATGCCTCATTTCATCGTAGCTATGCTGTAAGAACGGCCCACCGGACGCTGTCAATATTAGCCGCTGGACACTATCGAGTTGGGTTTCATCCAGCACTTGAAAAATCGCATTATGTTCACTATCGACTGGAAGGAGAGTAGCCCCACTTTTCTGAACATTACTGATCATCAGTTCACCTGCACAAACAAGCGCTTCCTTATTTGCGAGCGCAATTGTGGTTCCTGTTTGAATGGCAGACAATGTTGGTGCAAGTCCTGCAGCACCCACTATAGACGACATGACCCAGTCTACAGGTTCTGCCGCAGCATCAATCAAGGCAGCCTCACCCGCGGCGACTTCAACAGCAGTATCAGATAGCAATGCCTTCAACTCGAGATATAAATTTTCATCAGCAATAACCGCTTTTCTTGCGTCCAGACGCCTCGCTTGGGCTGCGAGTTCCGTAATATTGCTCTTGGCCGTCAGAATTTCGATCTGAAAGTTTTCTGGTTTTTCTTCAATAAGGCGTATCGTGCTGCAACCGACAGAACCGGTTGAGCCCAAGATGCTCACTTTTTTGGGTGCCTGCACTGGAAATGGTACAGTTGGCGACGCCTTCGCAACCTTATTCATCTTAAAATCCCACCAGGGTCTTAATCATATATAGGACAGGCGCAACAAATAACACACCATCCAATCTGTCTAAAACACCACCGTGTCCCGGAATGAGGTTGCTGGCATCCTTAATCGCGAAGCGCCGCTTCCAACCCGATTCAGCGAAATCGCCACTTTGCGCAACAACAGCCAGAAGTGCCCCGATTAACATCAGCATGCCTGGTGCGATCTCCAATTGCAGTAAATACATATTTAGCAATACAGCAACAATAGCTGAGGCCGCCATGCCACCCAATAAGCCTGCCCATGTTTTATTAGGGCTGATGGAGGGGGCAATTTTGGGACCGCCAATGGATCTACCCGCAAAATAAGCACCAATATCTGTTGCCCAAACGATGAAGAATAAGAAAATAGTTAAGTTAAAGCCGTTTTCGATATCATCTCGCAGTGCCATAAGACACAGAACCGGCACGCCTATGTAAATTGGACCGAGGAAGGCGCCCTTCCATTCCCGTTCTTCCCTGCGAAACCAAGTTAGAGAAATGACACCAATCGCACAAATCAGAACAGTGATAAACGCGATTTGAATATATCCCTCGAACCCTAAGTAAAGAGAAAACAAGAGCCAAATTGTTACCAAAATAATGTAGCTGGATTTATTTTTCACAAATGATGTCTGGCACCACTCATAACTCATAGCAGCTGTAGAAAGCGCTAGAAAAACAGCAAAATAAGGTCCACCTAAATAGACAGCGCCAACGGCAATAGGGGCTAAAACTAACGCAGATAAGATGCGTAATTGTAGAGATGATAAATTGGTACTAAGCACTGACGGCCCCATAGCGCCGACATCGGCTATAATATTCTTCAATGGCTATCTCTAGATTTTCACGCCGGAAATCAGGCCAGAGAACATCCTGAAAAATCAATTCGGAATAAGCACTCTGCCACAGCAGAAAATTACTCAATCTCTTTTCGCCGCTTGTGCGCAAAACTATATCCGGATCGGGAATGCCATCCGTCTCCAACCCAGCCGCGAGACTGGTCTCGTTAATGTCATCGAGGGCCATCTCACCTGACAACACCATTTCTGCAAGTTTCTTTGCAGAATTAACGATTTCAGCTTGCCCTCCGTAACTGAGAGCAATGGTCAGTACAAGGTCGGTATTACCTTCTGTTTGCAATCTAGCCGTTTCAATTAACTCCTGAACATCGTCGGGCAACATACTGATATTGCCTATAAAATTAATCTTAACGCCCGCTGCCTTTAGCTCATTCAATTCACGTTTGATGAAATATCGAAAGAGGCCCATAAGGTGATTAACTTCCTCATCTGGACGCTTCCAATTTTCAGATGAAAAAGCAAACAACGTTAAAAAAGGAATGCAGAGCTCACGGCATCCCTTAATCGCTTCTCTGACTGCCTTTGCGCCTTGTTCATGCCCTTTCAGGCGGCTCATGGACCGTTTACTGGCCCACCGGCCATTCCCGTCCATGATTATCGCAATATGCTTCAAAGAATTTGGTGTCAGATCGTTTTTATCGACAATCCCCATGTATCAAACCTGCATGATTTCCTGTTGTTTCTCTGCCAGAATTTCATCAATTTTCTTAACGAACGTATCTGTCAGCGTTTGGATTTCGCCTTCAAGTCGCTTCACATCGTCCTTAGACAAGTCACCGTCTTTTTCCGCAGCCTTTGCGCCATCATTACCATGGCGGCGAACATTACGAATGGCTATTTTTGATTGCTCAGCATAACCACTCGCAACCTTTGTCAAATCAGTGCGTCGCTCTTCCGTCAATTCCGGAATAGGAACACGAACGCTCAAACCATCAACCATCGGATTAAGGCCAAGCCCCGCATTGCGAATACCTTTTTCAACTGCAGAAAGATTGCCTTTATCCCAAACATTCGCTGTTAACATGCGAGGTTCAGGCGCACTTACAGTTGCAACTTGATTAAGTGGCATCATTGCACCGTAGGATTCAACCATCACCGGGTCGAGCAAACTGACATGAGCCCGTCCAGTTCGCAAGCCACCGAATTCATGCTTGAGCGCATCCAGAGCCCCGGTCATTCGTTTTTCAAGGTCTTTCATTTCTGGCGCTGACATTCTGTTTTCCTTTTCCAACGGGCACATGGGCCCAAGCGTCGTTAAATTCCTAAACTGTATAACAAATATTCAGCTATTTTACTTCAGTAAATCGCCCTTTTTTCTCGATCACTCGGGCAACAGCCCCTTCTTCGTGAATTGAAAATACTAGAATAGGGATATTATTTTCACGCGCAAGCGAGATAGCCGCAGCATCCATAACTTTAAGGTCTTTGGAAATAACATCCAAATGTGTCAATGTTTCGAAGCGAACAGCATCATCGTGTTTTGCGGGATCCTTATCATAGACCCCATCAACGTTTGTGCCCTTTAGAAGCGCATCGCAATTCATTTCAGCGGCCCGAAGGGCTGCCGCCGTATCTGTTGTAAAGAACGGATTACCAGTGCCTGCGGCAAATATCACGATGCGTCCGCGTTCAAGATGTCGCTCAGCTCTTCTACGGATATAGGGCTCACACACAGAGGCCATTGGGATTGCCGATAAGACACGGCTATCCATGTCTTCTTTTTCAATAGCATGCTGCAGGGCCAAGGCATTCATGACAGTTGCCATCATGCCCATATAATCGGCGTTCGCTTGATCCATGCCTTGCGCTGTGCCCGATACGCCTCTGAAAATATTTCCGCCGCCAACGACAATACAAACTTCAACACCCATATCATGGGCAACCCGGACATCTTTGGCAATGCGTGTCGCGGTCTCAACATCGATGCCATATTGCTGATTACCAAGAAGGGCTTCACCGGAGCATTTGAGAAGAACTCTTTTGTATTTTGGCTCACGTACCATTCGTATCCCCGATCATAGAAGTTTGTTACATATATAATATCGGGTAATCAGCATACAGAATTGAACAGATATTAAAAGTAATGCCGTTACCCTTCAAAAAAAAGGCGGCCTCCAGAAGAGACCGCCTTTTTAATTTCAAGCTGAATGAAGCTTAACCGCCGACAGCGGCAGCAACCTCCGCAGCGAAGTCAGTTTCTTCTTTTTCGATACCGTCACCCACTGCAAAGCGAACCATTCCGGTAAGTTTTACAGGACTTCCGATTTCTTTAGCGACAAGTTCGATTGCTTTTTCGACAGTGTTTTCACCGTCAACAACGAATGTCTGCTTAAGAAGAACAACTTCTTGATAGTATTTATTGATACGACCTTCAACCATCTTAGCAATAATTTCTTCAGGCTTGCCAGATTCGCGAGCTTGGTCTGAAAGAACAGTCCGCTCACGCTCAACAAGTGACTGATCCAAATCATCAACGCTGATTGATTCAGGGTTAGTCGCAGCAACATGCATGGCAATCTGTTTTCCAAGAACGTCAAGACGAGCTGCGTCGCCTTCACTTTCGAGAGCAATCAAAATACCAATTTTACCAAGGCCAGGTGCAACCGAGTTATGAATGTATGATGAAACAACACCATTGCCGACGCTCAGGCTAGATGACCGGCGAAGGTTCATATTTTCACCGATAGTTGCGATCTTAGCAGTTAGTGTTTCTTCAACAGTCTCATCTGATCCAGGGTATTTCGCCGCTTTAATAGCGTCCAAATCGCCTTTTTCACTTGCAGAAACAGTTGCAATGTCAGAAACGAGCTTTTGGAAATCCTCATTACGACCAACAAAGTCAGTTTCAGCATTAAGCTCAACAATTGCGCCCGATTTGCCAGCTGATGTAACCGCTACAAGACCTTCAGCCGCAACACGGCCAGATTTTTTAGAAGCAGTCGCAAGACCTTTAGTCCGGAGCCAATCAATGGCAGCGTCAAGATCACCAGCAGTTTCAGTTAGCGCCTTTTTACAATCCATCATGCCCGCGCCGGACTTTTCACGGAGTTCTTTGACCAATGAAGCAGTAATTGCAGACATAACAAATCCTCATGTCTAGAAATATTAGAATTTTCAAGGATGTCACACGCACATAAAGCGCGTGTGACTAATAGCCTTACTCAGTAGCAGCAGCTTTTTCAGCTGGTGCTTCAACAGGTACTTCTTCTGCTGCTGGAAGTTCTTCAAGAACTGGTGCATCAGCTGCACCTAGGTCTTCACCTTGGTCAGCCATTTCAACAGAGATACCGTCAAGAACGGCTTGTTTGAAGAGATCGCAGTAAAGGTTGATTGCGCGTAGCGCATCATCGTTACCTGGGATCGGGAAATCAATTCCGTCTGGATCTGAGTTACTGTCAAGGATCGCAACAACAGGGATACCCAATTTGTTGGCTTCTTTAACAGCGAGTTCTTCTTTATTTGTGTCGATAACCACGATCACATTTGGAAGACCACCCATATCCTTAATACCGCCAAGCGCCAATTCAAGTTTGTCGCGTTCGCGTGTAAGTTTAAGGATTTCTTTCTTAGTCAAACCAAGACCTTCGCTGGAAAGCATTTCTTCTGCTTTACGGAGACGTTTGATTGATTCAGAAACTGTTTTCCAGTTGGTCAGCATGCCGCCGAGCCAACGATGGTTCACATAGAACTG
>CAJXWA010000062.1 GCA_913062525.1 uncultured Alphaproteobacteria bacterium
TTCGTCATACTAATTGACCTTCCCCTGCCAATATTAGGCGCAGGTAGGCCATACCGGCCCTGCAAAAGCTGAACCACAAATGGAAAGAACAATAGTTTTAGAAAAAATGGTGATTTTACGCTGCGTAACTTGGGTTTATGGAAGAAAATCCAATATTTATTACGTCAATTTAATATTTTACTTCAATAAACAAAGAATAGGTTTCCGTGATTAATCGGCAATTTATTCCCGATATCGGAAACAATCGCTCCAGTTGCCTTATTTCACTACCTTACCCGTAGCGAAAAAAAGCTGCGATTTCTCGCAGCTTTTAAAAGAGTTATTTGCCTTTAAAGACCGGTTTTCGTTTTTCACCAAAAGCAGTAATCCCTTCCACCCAGTCGTCGGTTCGTGCGCAAGCGGCGAAGTTTTCGGCTTCCAGCGCTAACTGCTCTTCCATTCCATTGACCAAGGATGCATGCATCAGTTTCTTTGTTCGACCAATAGCAACCGTTGGACCATTAGCAAGCCGTGTCGCAAGTTTCGCGGTTTCCGCTTCAAGATCACTTGCAGGCACTACAAAATTGACAAGACCAAGCCTGTGAGCTTCAGCCGCGTCGAAGCGATCACCCAGCATAGCAATTTCCATTGCCTTTTTCAGTCCTACGATCCTTGGAAGTGAATAGGTACCAGAGCCATCAGGAGTCGTCGCAATACCGATATATGCTAATGTATAAAAAGATGTATCTGCGGCGATAACCATATCGCATGCCATGGCGAGAGACAGCCCAAATCCGGCAGCAGCACCCTGCACACTTGCGATGATCGGTTTTTCCATGCGCTTCATCGTAAAGATTGTTGGGTGAAGCCCATGGATTCGTTTTTCAAATAATTTACCGCGCTCATCCGCTGGTTTTTTGGCAACATCTCCAAACGAGATAACATCGCCGCCAGCCATAAAATGATCACCTTCGCCTTTTATCACCACACATCGAACGCTGTCGTCTGTTTCGATATCAACCAGCGCGTCAAACAACATCTCGCGCATATCGATAGACAGTGCATTTCGGCTCTTAGGCCGGTTCATGGTCAGGGTTGCTATAGAGCCTTCTTTTTTGACAATTAAATGATCTGACATGCTGGTTCTCCCATATTGTTTTTATTTTATTATTATATATTGGTTACCTACCGTAGCATTTATCAGGCAGCAACGGTTTCTGTTTTTTCGGCAATTTGAAAACGCCAAACACCGTCAGCGCCAACTAGCCGTGTCAATTCACCTGCATCAACCAAATAGTGACAATGGGCGAGCCCTTCAGAAATTGCTAATCTTTGATCATTTTCGTTAAGCTCGCGATCGAACAGTACTGGCAATAATTCAAACGCAGTTTTTGGGGCGTCACATGCCATTTTTAACCGCATCAAACGCTCTTCATGATGATCTTTATAGAAAGAAAGCTGATTGTGCAGTCCGATGAACACATCATTATGGGCCGGCAAAACAAGTGTTTCTTCTGGTAGTTCTGAAAAACGGTCAATGGAATCCAAAAACTTTTTCAACGGATTTGCTTTGGGCTCCGCCGGGTATACTCCAATATGCGGTGTAATTCGGGGTAAGACCTGATCTCCTGAGATCAAAATCCCTTTTTCAGCGCAGTAAAGGCATGCGTGTTCAGGCGAATGGCCTCGACCAATTATAATCTTCCAGTCATTTTCGCCAATTGTTAAAACATCCCCGTCTTCAAGGCGCTCAACACTAGGTGGTAAATTATAGACGGATTTTCTGATGAAATTAAATCCAGAACTCCGAACTTTTTCCATCATGGTTTCGGTAAAACCAACTTTTTGATTAAACGAGATGACGTGATCTGGAACGTCTTCCGAAGATTCAAGATATAACATCCGCCCAAACGTCCACTCTCCCATGGTCATAGTCAGTGGAATATCCCATTTTTCAGAAACCCAGCCTGCAAGCCCCATATGATCAGGGTGAAAATGCGTACAAATCAGTCGCGTGACAGGTTTCCCTTTCAGGTATTTATCGAATATCTGGGTCCAGAGTTTTTTAATAGTACCTGAATTAAATCCAGCATCGACCATAGTCCAACCGTCATCATCTTCGATTAGATACAGATTGATAAAATCCAAACCTTTAAAAGGAATTGGCATTCTAGCCCAATAAATCCCATCGGCTACTTCCAGTAATTCACCATCTTCTGGGCGTTTTCCCAGCGGATATGTCATTTCTTGTTTTTTATTCATTATTTTTTTCCTGACACGAACAACGATGGCGGCCGAAGCCGCCATGTTTTTTGGTTATCCTAATAGTAACGCAGTTTACGTAAACGTCAACTAAGCCGCCTTTACTTACGCAACGAGATTGTTTTCATCTATAGCAAACAACAGGTCTGCACCTTCAGTGACCGGTCCCAAAAGACCCGCAACTTGCGGTAAAACTTGAGTTGCAAAAAACTTGGCTGTCACAATTTTACTCTCCAGGAACGTTACGTCTGGATCACCCGCTTTTAACATTTCTTGTGCCTTCACAGCGGACTTAGCCATCAAGTATCCCCCAACAGTTACCGCAAACATCCGCAAATACGGTGTTGCGCCTGATGGGGCTGCATTTGGATCATTAGGCGCGTTCGTGTACATCCAATCCGTTGCTTCTTTAAGCGCAGTCACTGCAACACCAAGTTGACGAGAGATCGAACCAAATTCTTCGTCGGCTCCGTTCAAGTCACGTGCAAGGGTTTCCATGTCTGCAAGTAAATTCTTAACCGGAGCACCGCCCTGTATAGACAATTTACGTCCGATTAAATCCAACGCCTGAATACCGTTTGTTCCCTCATATATGGGTAAAATCCGCGCATCACGGTAATATTGGCCAACGCCCGTTTCTTCAATGAAGCCCATACCACCGTGAATTTGAACGGCTGTGGATGACAGCTCTACACCCAAATCAGTACACCACGCTTTTGACAGCGGTGTTAAAAGCTCGGCAAGACCCATGCTTGATTTACGAATATCTTCATCAGGGTGATTGTGCCCCTTATCAAGACAAGCACCGTTCAAATAGACCAAGCACCGCATGGCTTCGATTTGGGCTTTCATTGTCATCAGATTGCGGCGAACATCTGCGTGCTTCACAATAGCAGCGCTTTCGCCTTTTGGTGTGCCTGATGCGCGGCCTTGTTTGCGATCCAACGCATACTCAACTGATTGTTGATAGGCTCGCTCTGCAATGGCAAGGCCTTGCAAGCCAACGTTTAGACGCGCATTGTTCATCATGGTGAACATGCAAGCCATACCGGCGTTTTCGTCGCCAATTAGGTATCCGACGCAGTTACCGTTATCGCCATAAGACATAACACAAGTTGGGCTTGCATGAATGCCAATCTTCTCTTCAACCGATACGCATTGTAGATCGTTACGCTCCCCCAGTGAGCCATCTTCGTTCACCAAGAACTTTGGCACAATAAACAAAGAAATTCCTCTGGTACCTGCAGGTGATCCAGGCGTACGAGCCAAGACAAGGTGAATAATATTTTCAGCCATTTCATGCTCACCATAAGTGATGAAAATTTTCTGGCCGCTAATACGCCAACTTCCATCTTCTGCAGGTTCGGCTTTTGATCGAAGCGCTCCCACATCTGATCCGGCGTGGCTTTCTGTTAAATTCATAGTGGCGGACCATTCACCGGTCACCAGCTTTTCAAGATACGTTTCCTGCTGCTCTTTTGTCCCATGGGCGATCAGTGATTCAATAGCGCCCTGGGTTAGAAGCGGGCAAAGGGCGAAGGCCATGTTGGATGAGTTCCACATTTCCACTGTCGCCAGTGATACGGCTTGTGGCATGGAGCCACCGCCAAATTCTTCCGGGGCAGAAATTCCATTCCAGCCACCTTCAACAAATTTCGCATATGCGTCTCCCCATCCATCGGGAGAGGCAACAACTCCATCCGTAACTGATGTTCCCGCTTGGTCTCCAATTTTATTTAGAGGAGAGAGGACATTCCCGGAAAGTTTGGCCGCTTCTTCCAAAACAGCAGACACAACGTCACTTTCTGCATGTTCGAATTTTTCAATGGCAGATAGTTCTTTAAGGCCAATGACATTGTTTAAGACGAAACTCATATCTTTCAGAGGTGCGCTATATTCACCCATGGGGGTAATCCTTCTAATTTATTTCTTATCTATATTGCTGCACTTATGCCATATTAACTGCTGCAAAAAAAAGCTATTTTAAGTATAAATCTATCAAATTGTAACCTGAAGTTCTAATGGGTATTCATGTCCTCGATCAATAACGTCAAACAACCAACTCAGGAGAGCTTGAAAATCGCCGCCCATGCCCTTCAGGCGGGTGAGTTGGTATCCTTCCCCACAGAGACAGTTTATGGCTTGGGTGCTGACGCGAGGAGCGATACAGCGGTCGCAAGTATTTTTGAAGCTAAAGGCCGACCTAGCTTTAATCCTTTGATTGTTCACCTACCAGATCAGGAACAAGCAGAACAACTTGTCTATTTCAGCGAAACAGCAAAATTGCTCGCGAGCCATTTTTGGCCCGGGCCCCTCACCCTTGTCTTACCCCGAAAGCCCGATTGCGCCATATCCCTGCTGGCAAGCGCAGGTCTTGATACCCTCGCTATCAGAGTCCCCGCGAATAAGCTTGCAAGGGACCTGTTGACGTTATCTAAAGTCCCCGTGGCCGCTCCCAGCGCAAACCCATCAGGCCAAATCAGCCCAACAACGGCACTTCACGTGGCTACCGGACTTGGTGATAAAGTGAGTATTATCCTTGATGGTGGCCCGTGTGAAATTGGCGTTGAAAGCACTGTCGTCAGTGTAAATGATGACATCGTAACCTTGCTCCGGCCCGGCGGCGTCACCAGAGAGCAACTAGAAAAACTTCTGGGATTGATTAAAACAGCAGCCCCCGACAGTGCCATTACAAGCCCAGGTATGCTCCTCAGCCACTATGCCCCTTCCTGCCCGGTCCGGTTAGATGCAACGGGCAAAGAAAAAGGGGAAACATTTCTTGGATTTGGCCCCGGTACTGAAGAATTTGAAACTATGAATTTAAGTCCAGCTTCTGATCTTGCCGAAGCCACAGCTAATTTATTTGCCTATTTCCACCAACTCGACAAAATGGGGAGTACGGCAATCGCTGTGGCGTCTATTCCAAATGTGGGACTTGGTGTTGCCATAACAGATCGCCTTCAACGCGCCGCCGCGCCAAAAAAATAATCCAAGGAAAAACCCAAATGGACCTGCTAAAACGACTGAAAAAAATTGTTGGTAGCAAAGGCTTCATTCAAGAAGCCGAAGACATGGCGGGATACCTCACCGAGTGGCGCGATAAATATGAGGGAAAAGCACTCGCCGTTATTTCTCCCAAATCTACTCAAGAAGTTTCAGAGGTTGTTGCAATTTGCGCCGAAACAAACACCGCAATTGTACCCCAAGGGGGCAATACTAGCCTTGTCGGCGGTAGCATTCCTTTCAATAAAGGCGATGAAATTATTCTATCGTTAAAACGCATGAACAGCGTTCGAGAAGTTGACATTGAAGGCGGAACTTTAACCGTGGATGCCGGTTGCATCCTGGCTGACTTACAGCAAAAAGCTGAAGACCTCGGTTTTATGTTTCCCCTTCGAATTGGCTCTGAGGGGAGCTGCCAAATCGGTGGCAACATCTCAACCAATGCAGGCGGCGTTCAGGTTATCCATTACGGAAATACAAGAGAACAAGTTTTGGGCCTAGAAGTTGTCCTTCCAGACGGTGCCATCTGGAATGGCCTTACGAACTTGCGAAAAGACAACACTGGATACGATCTAAAACAGCTTTTCATTGGCGGTGAAGGAACACTGGGCATCGTAACTGCAGCCATCGTCAAGATGTACCCCCGGCCCAAGTATCAACAACTTGCAATGGTCGCAATCCCAGACGTAGCCGCGGCCGTATCCGTTTTGGGACTGGCGAGACGCCTCAGCGGAGATCAGGTTACTGCGATCGAACTTATCCCGCGAATTGCAATTGATTTGGTGACAACACATGTACCCAATTTTGCAGATCCAATGCCAGAAAGATATGACTGGCAAGTTCTCATTGAACTGTCCTCCAGTGCTACTGAAGACCTCAAAGGCCTTATGGAAAGCATATTGGAGGTTGGCTTTGAAGAGGGCATCATTCTCGATGCGATTGTTCCTGAAAGCCTAGCCCAACAAAACAAGCTATGGAGTTTGCGTGAGGAAATATCAGGCGCGCAAAAGCCAGAAGGCGGCAGTATTAAACATGATATTTCAGTCCCTATCGCCAAAATTGCAGAGTTCATTGAACGAGCGGATACCGCCCTTCAGCAAGTCATTCCAAACTTTAGGCCCGTAACCTTTGGTCATATTGGTGATGGCAATCTACACTATAATCCGCTTCAACCTGTTGGGATGGACAAGCAAGAGTTTTTAGACAAATGGGAGAAAGTCACGAGAATAGTCCACGATCTCACCCATGAAATGCAGGGAAGTATCAGCGCCGAGCATGGCATAGGACGCATGAAGAAGAATGAGCTGAAACTTTACAAATCAGCTTGTGAAATTGACATGATGCGCAAAATTAAAAATGCGCTCGACCCAAATGGGATAATGAACCCAGGAAAATTAATCCCTGACCCTTAAATCAAGTCTTCTAGGAAGTTGGGGTGACTGGCAAGTGCGGGAATTTGGTCCGCAGTCACCGCTTTTGAAAACGTGAAGCCTTGAGCTTCATGGCACCCCGCGTCCCGTAAAAACGATATTTGCTCTTTATTCTCGACACCCTCAGCCAAAACTCTCATGCCAAGGTTATATCCAAGCGCAATTATCGTTTTAGCGATCGCGGCATCATTGTTATTCAACGTAACCCCATCCACAAAGCTCTTATCAATTTTAAGAACCGATGCGGGCAAATCACTCAAGTAACTCAATGAAGAATAGCCCGTTCCAAAGTCATCAATTGACAAGCGCACGCCAAGTGTTTTTAACCGCAGCATATTGCGTTTGGTTTGTCCACGATCTTCCATAATCACGCTTTCCGTAAGCTCGATATCTAGCAAGCTCGCAGGTAAACCTGTTTCATCCAAGATCTGACGAACCAGCGGTACGAAATCTTCGCTTTGAAATTCATTCAAAGAGATATTAACCGCAACTGGGAATTCCGGCACGCCGCCGACAGTCCATCTCATCCGTTGCAGGCAGGCCTCGCGGACGACCCATTCACTAATAGGGCCTAAAAGCCCAGAGGCTTCTGCAATTGGAATAAAGGTATCCGCGGGAACAAATTCTCCGTCTTCTCGCTGCCACCGAAGTAGCGCTTCGGCCCCAACCATTCTGCCACTTTTGAGGCAAATCTGCGGCTGATAATTCAAAGATAACTGTTTTTGCGACATTCCTTCACGGAGCGCCCGGTTCAGTGTTACCCGGCCATGAATTTCAATTTCAATTTGATTGTCATAGAAGCAGAAATTTTGGCCACCTAATTTACGGGCATTTGCCAAGGCTGTGCTTGTATTTTTCCAAAGTCGATCACCAGTATCTCCATCTTTTGGAAATAACGTCAGACCGATACGCGGTGTCAGATGCGGTAGATTAAACGTTTCCGGTAAGTAGGTATCAAAAACAGTGTTGATCATATGCGGTAAGGCTTCTGCATCAGAAGTATTTTTGACCTCAATACACACACCAAATCCATCGCCAGAAGTCCGTGCCAGCGATATAGCATCTGGAAACATTTCACTTAATTTATCTGCCGCTCTGCAAATAAGATCGTCGCCGGTGGAATACCCTAATGCAATGTTTAGCTCTGCGAGATTTTCAAGAATAAACTGGATAGCCACAAAAGGTTTCTGCTCTGATCCTTTATTTTCAATTTGACGAGCAATATTTTTCTTAAAGCTTGCCCGATTGCCAAGTTGGGTCAAATTGTCTTCGAATGCAACTTGCTCGGCTTCTTCCAGCATTAAACTGGTCTCAAAGCCCCGTGCTGCATTCACTGCGAAATACTCAAGCAATTTAAAATCAGATACTGACCATTCATCTGCAGCTTCCAGGAAAATAGCGCCAAGGCGTTTGTCGCCGTGCCTAAGGCATAGACTTGCCGATTTACCCGAAAATACGGTTTGTCCTGATTGCAACGACCGTTTCAAAAGACTCAATTGTTCAGGGTTAAGCGTTTTCGGTGTCAGCCCGGCCTTAGCAACAACTTTATAGCTGCCATCAGTTTCAGAAACCGTCAGAAATGCACAAAAAGACAAGGTCTCATATACGGCTGAAAGTTCCGACAGCGTCGTCTGAAAAAAACTGTTTGTTTGGCGACAAGCCTGCATTAGTGATAGAGCCCGTAGCAGTTTTTCTGCTTTTGTAGGCGCCTCTTCTAATTCTTCCTGAGTAGGCAGGAACCCCTGTACAGATGACATTTTAATTAAATACCGACACATACTAAAAAATACACAAATCATAGGGTGTTGATTTTTACTTGAACACCATCTGTTCACTTTAAAGTGAAACTGCCCACAAACCAATGCATATAATTAGATTTATCAAAATTAAACAATTAAGTTTTGGCCGTCTATGAGCTAACCGATGGAAGTTCAGATTGTGGCATCAAGAATTTGCGACTTTCCTCATCCCATTTCCCAGATGGCTTCCCAAATTCCCGGCCCACTTCATACCCACGGCGAAGTCCCGGCCGTGTTTTTAAAGCATCATACCAACGTCTCACGTTTGGAAACGCTGCAAGATCAATTTCCTGTCGCTTATAAGTAATAATCCACGGCCAACAAGCCATGTCAGCAATAGAGTATTCTCCGCAAATATAATCTCTGCCTTCCAGACGACGATCTAACACTCCAAACAGCCGCAAGGCTTCATTGGTATAACGTTCCTGCGCATAGGGGATGGTTTCAGGTGCATAAAATTTGAAATGGCCGTTTTGGCCGAGCATGGGACCAAGTCCGCCCATTTGCCACATGACCCATTCAACGACTTCGGTTTTTCCCCTCAAATCACTGGGCATAAACTGACCAGTCTTTTCTGCCAGATACAATAAAATTGCGCCAGTTTCAAAAACAGAGACAGCCTCCCCGATGTCTGCTGGATTATGGTCGACAATGGCCGGCATTCTATTGTTCGGGCTTATTTCCAAAAATCCATCTTTGAACTGATCCCCGCGTCCGATGTTTACGGGGATGACGTTATAGTCCAGTCCCATTTCTTCCAGTGCAATGGATATCTTCCAGCCATTCGGTGTTGGCCAATAATATAAATCAATCATGAGATTTTACTGTTCAATCGTGCTTCGATAAGAGGAATTCGATCATTCCCAAAATACATATCATCACCGTCCAAATACAGTGTTGGCGATCCAAAACCGCCGCGCCGTACTAATTCCTCTGTATTTAAGCGTAAATTATCCTTGTAACTCTGCTCTTTGATTTTCTCAAAAAATGCCTTTTCATCGAGTCCCACGTCCTTCAAAATACCCGAAATTACTTCGTCTTGAGAGATATCAGCAAGTTCTCCCCAATAGCGCTGGAAAACACGTCGTGCATAGGGGACAAGGCATCCCTCTTCCAGTGCAACGAAAGCACCCCGCATGGTTTTTACACTGTTCACAGGAAAAACTGGTGGCTGGCCTATTGTTATATCAAGTAGGTTTGCCCAATCCTGCATGTCCTTTTTACCGTAGGCTTGCTTGGCCGGAACAGGATTATCACGATTCTGGTAAACGGAAGGGTTTACGGTGTTAAAGACGCCGCCGACTAGGATGGGACGGTAGTCAATTTCCACATCAGGAAAACGGCTTGATAGGCCCTCAATCCCTTCGAATGCTAGGTATGTCCAAGGGCTGGAACAATCGAAAAAAAATTCTATTTTTGACATGAGAACTCCCATTTCTCGCAGTTACTGCGGTTTTTCTTTTTTAAAAAGTTAAATGGAAAACCTACTCTCCGTCAATGCAAATACGGCTGCGCTCTATTTGTCAGCCATTGAGATACAGCTATGTTGCCAATAGAACGCGGTATTAAATTTTTTAGGAAAAGCCGTAAAACGGCGAGCTTGTTTGGATTTTGTAAAAACTTGAAGCTTTAATTCATGTGGATACTGCGCGTAAGTTTTGTCTTTCCCCACTGCCCCACTGGTAATTTCGAATGTGTGTAAATTTCTGCCATTGGAAAACTTAAGCTCCCCGCTTTTGTAAATGACTTTCCGCCCTTCGGTAACTTGCAACAATACACGGCCATTTCCGTTGCCTGTAATCTCAGCTTGAAAACGCCCCGTAATTGGACATTCCCCTCTCACGTTTTTTGGCCCTGTGGTTATAACGGCATCTTGTACTTTGAAAAAATCTGGCACTGCTGGTTTCATGATTTTTGACGACATGTCCCCATTTAATATCGGAGCCAACCTCCTCGTCAATTTATGGTCTGCTCTATAGAAAATTCGAACCAACAGTGCTTGGGTTCTAATGACACTAAATCGCGATTGAAGATCTATTTTTCCAGAAACCTTATCCAGTTTGTAGTTTCGGCAAATGGCCTCGATACGCACCGGAATAGTCGCCTGTAAATTCTGATTTGCCCGTAGATAATTCCACCGCTTCTCTGAAGAATTCAGCGTTCTGATTTTTTCTAAAAACAAAGCCCGTCCATCGATGTTATGAATTGTTTTTTCAAAAATGGATTGCGGAATTGAAAGGGCATGACTTCCTTTAAAGGACTGAATACTCGTATTTTGGTTTTCAAAGATAATTTCAGACCAATACTGGTCGTCTTGCGGCCCCACCCCAAACTCGACTTTTTCTAAATAAGTGCCGGAACGATACGCATTGGTTTCAATATTTTTGGACTGGCAGTACGCACTGCCTTTCAATTTGAAGTCGAATTGGCTGCTGATATTTATTACATTAAAACTGTCCAGACGATGCCTGCGATCAATGTTTTGGAGTGTGATTTTCGGCGAAGGTCCCTTCAACTCAATTCGCGCAAAACTACTCGTTATTTTTTCAGGCGTATTCGATTGGGCTGTGGCGGCCATTACAGGGATAAAAAAAACAAACACTGTCCCGATGAATAACGCTCTATTCACCGTACTCAAGCTGTTAGGATACATCCGTCTGTTTTCCGATTATTTACCAATTTCTGCAACGATAAACTGAGTATAGATTGCCTCAAAGTTAAAGGATAAATCAAGTCCTTGTTAGGCCCTACGGATGCCTGCTAGAAAGTCTTTGATTTGATCTTGCATATCATGGAAGTCATCGGCCATGCTATTGGCTGCTTTCTGCTGATCCGCGGCGGCACCCCCTGTTTTGGAAGCGTCATCCGCAATCTCAGACACTGTTTCAGTTACCCGCGTCGTCGATGTCGCGGCAGATTGAGCATTGGAAGTAATATTATCGATGACAGATGCTTGCGTTTCTACCGCACCTGCAATGCTTGATGTTGCTTTATCAATTTGCTCGATGGTTTTGGCAATTTCTTCTGTCATGACAACAGAGGTCGATGTTGCTTTTTGAATAGCCGAAATTTGAGCTGTAATTTCTTCCGTGGCTTTTTCAGTTTGGCTTGCAAGGCTTTTGACCTCGTTTGCAACAACTGCAAATCCTTTACCTGCATCTCCAGCCCGAGCCGCTTCAATGGTTGCGTTAAGGGCCAATAAGTTGGTTTGGCTTGCAATATCATCAATGAGTTCGATCACTTGCCCAATTCTCTTCGCGGTATCCGCCAAGCCATGCATTGTCTCACTGGTTGATGCTGCGTGCCGAACCGCTTCATGACTGATCTTCGAAGAATGGTCCACTTGCTCTCGAATTTGGACCACAGAATTTGCAAGGGTGCCAGCCCCCTCCACAACCACTTGAACATTTGCCGCCGTTTCTCTGGATGCTTCGTCCATTGATTGTGATTTCATCAAAGTTTGCTCGATCATCTGCCCCATAGCATTTGCATTGGTTTTCACCTCATCTGAAGCTGTCTCAACAGCAGTCATTTTGCCGGCAATATTTTCATCAAACGTAAGGATCAATTCTTCAATGCGTTTAGATTCGGCTTCATCAATCCTCTTTTGGGTGCCAATTTCATCTGCCCGTTGTTCGGCTGCATTTCTTTGATTGTCAATTTCAACCGCCATTTTTTCGCGCGTCGTGACATCTTCCCAAGTCAGCATATTACGAACATGCTCTCCGTCCGCATTATTTACGGCAGCAATAACGATCTCAAGCTGGACATCGCCAACATCGAGTATTTCTGTTCTCGGTAAATTTTCTGGGTGCCAAAGAGATGTTAGTTGATCTTCAAGAAGGCCTAAAATATTCCAAATTTTGGGGCTATTGTCTGAATTCTCTTCAAATTTTGTGACTGCGCGCTCATTTCCCACGTGATTAACAAAATAAACGTGACCTTCTAGCCCAACTAGTGAGGTTGGAATTGGGCTATCTTCAATCATATTTCGGAGCTGAAAACTGTCCTCAACGCTTTTACGTAAACGCGCCAAAGCGTTGACCATATTCAAAAATTCATCATTCCCAACTTTTGGAAGTTCAATTTCCGTATGACCATTACTAATATCGGTCAGCTTATTGGAAAAACTTTTAATTTTCCCAAACAATGTAAAATGGAGCAACACCCAGCCAACCACCCAGGCAACAACAATGCCAATGGCAATCAAGACCATGGATGAATTTCTAATCTGTGTTGTAAGGGCGGTAAAGCTGCTAACATCTCGCGTTAGATAACCGATTGCCCACACATCTTTATTCGTTCCTGGAAGCTCAATTTTCAAGACATCTAATTGGGAATTTTCCATTACCTTTAGGCTGGCATCTTCATCAGAAATTTCAGAAGTAAATTCTCTAAAATTATCCTCGATCACAATATTTTCGTTGATGTCTTTATAAACAACATCTCCGTTTAAATATTCTGCAAGCCCCAATAAATGGGGAAATGGATTGGTAACTGTTTCAATAAAACCAGCTAACCGGAACCCGCCAATTGGCGCAATTACACTATGAACTGGGTGGCCTTCTTTTGTTCGCCAATAGAAGGTGATGGCAATGCGAGATGCCTTTTTATCGCGGCTTAACACTTGCGCTTTAAACTCTGGAATTCCGAGGACTGTTTGTCCCCTACCCTTGCTTGAAGTTGCAAGTAAGTTCATATCTTTATCAAAAATATTCGTGGTTACCAGATCGAACTCTTGGCGTATAATCACGGCATCATTATGAAAAGCGGTGGCTTGAATTTCTATAATTTTTGCGTCACCGCTTTTAACGGCTTTAACAAGCGGCGCAAAACGAGACCAATCACGGACTTGCGGGACGATTTTATCGGCATATTGCAAACGTATCCGATCATTCACTAAAAAGATCAACATATCGGAAGCGTTATCTCTAAAACTTTGCAACGAAAACTCTGTAAATTTTTCCGCTATTTTTGCTTGGCCAAACATTAAGGTGGCGGACATGACAATTGCGAGTGCCAGCAAAATACGACGTGGCGTCCAAAGCAGACTTGCTTTGATGTCAGAGGTATTGACCGATTTTTTCTTTTGAAACAGATTTTTAAGATTAATTTTCTTCATAAGTTCACTGCTAAAATCAATTGAATATTGTCTAATGACAGCAATTTATCACAACAGTTCCTTATAAAGACTTACCTAATCAATTTCTCATATGTAGTTTTTTTTGGCACCTACTGTGCAAATGCTCATGTGGCCCACTAAATAATTTGCCACATGGATGCGCTCCAGACATTGGTCATAAATTCTTTATCATGCCTAAAGCGCATTCAAATTAAATTTCCGCTTACAAATCAATAGCCGCTACGAACGGTAAATGACCCGTTTTCATCCAAATGGAAGCACCTCCTGCACCGACATCCAGTATGGCATAATCGTTTTCAGGTAGACGAAGCCATGAATTTCGAGTGAAATTTTCTCCATCCACCGAAAATGCGCCATCTAAAACGAAAACCTCTGCGCCACCTTTAGCGCCAACCGGGACATACCCAGTACTCCATTTCTCAAATGTTACTCGCTCCCTCTGATCCTCAAACAAAAGACGAGAATTGGCTGTGTCTGCGTCTCCTTCGATCAAGAGATTTGCTGAAGCCATATCTATGGAAAATTGATCTGTATCACTTGGATCAAATTGCCAAAGTTTCACGAGAAGGGTGCATCCCTTCTCAGAGCGGGGGGTATGGTCCGTTCCTGGCGGGTTTCGCACATATGTTCCCGCTGGATAGTCCCCGTGTTCATCTTGAAACACCCCCTCCAACACAACGAACTCTTCGCCGCCGTCGTGACTGTGTGCCGAGAACGAACTTCCGGCGGCATAACGGACAATCGTTGTTGCCCGTGCGACCTCATCTCCCATACGATCCAACATACGGCGGTGGACACCGGTCATCGGAGACGGATGCCAAGGCTCTTTATCTCCGTGAACAAAGACCCGTTTTGAAAAATCACTATTAATTTGCATGATGGCTCCCTTTAGGCGGCTACGGCGGCACTTTCGCGGTTTGCCAGATTATCGGCGTATTTTTTTACATTAGGACAATTAGCCGGAATTTCCAGTTTTACAAATCCAGCGAACAAGAACCCAGCATGAGCCGTAACATCGGCCACGGTAAATTTATCTCCGGCTAGGAAGTCTTGGTTTTTCAAGATAGTCTCCATCCAATGAAGTGTAATCACTGCTTTTTCCCTCTGCTTTTCACCCCATTCAGCCACTTGGTACGGCTCAATTTTAGGACCCAAGCCTTGTGTAGCGTGATGGAAATACGCACCAATGGCATCTAAAAAACCAACTTCTACTTTGCGCTGTAGCATGGAGATCACACCGCGCTCTTTCGGCGTTTCCCCAGTCAAAACGGGAGAGCCGTCCAAATTGTCGAGATATTCAGTGATGGCGACACTTTCTGAAATCAATGTACCGTCTTCAAGCTCGAGAACAGGCACAGCGCCAGATGGGTTCTTCGCTAGAAACGTTTCTGTTTGATGTTCGCCGCCAGGTAAATCAACTTGAATAAAATCAACCTCATCAATCAATCCTTTTTCAGCAAGTGCCATACGAACCCGCGCAGGATTAGGGAAACCTTTAAATTCATAAACTTTCATCATCAAATTCCTTTTGTTCATTATTCTACCTATCGATAGGTAGACATTACGCAAATAATTATACTTGTCAACACCTATCAAGTGATAGATAAATGAAAAATGGTTAGTAAAAATACACAAAGTAGGATTGATGAAATTCTAGATGTGACAGAAGATCACATGCGCCGAGGCGGCTTCGATGCCGTCAGCTTTCGGGATATAGCAAGCGCTGTGGGAATTAAAAGTTCCAGCGTGCATTACCATTTTCCCCATAAATCTGATCTTGGGAAAGCTGTTATAGAGCGGTATGCAGAAGAATTTATTCAGGCACTCAATAGCGGTGATGTTGCAGAAGATACCGTTCAAGTAAAAATCCAGCGACTTGGAAATGCCTATGTCGGTGCCCTATCCGATAAAGGCACTATTTGTCTTGGCTGTATACTAGGAGCCGAACTCTCAAGCCTACCAGCAGATGTCAGCGACGCGGTTCAAGCGTTCTTTGACCAGTTGCTCGCTTGGACAGCCGCAGCCTTAGGCGGTGATAAAGATCACCTGGAGCAGGCAGAATTCATTATCAGCAGTTTTCAAGGCGCTATGGTGCTTTCAGTCACAAAAAAGGATCCGAAGATCCTTTCAAGATGCGCCGACCGCTTATGTAATTCCTACTTATAGGTTAGTCGAAAGCATCTTCCCACGACCCTTGTGTCGCAGCTTTGGAATATTCAGTTGATCGGTTTTCGAAGAAGTTAGTGTGCTCAACCGCATTTAGGATTGCGTCCAGCCAAGGCAATGGATTCTTTTCCAAATTATAAATTGGTTCGAGACCTAGCTGTACTAAGCGCCGATCTGCAATATAGCGGATGTAGGCCTTAATCTCGCTAGCGGTCATTCCTTCGATGTCACCAGATCCAAAAGCAAGGTCGATGAACGCATCTTCGTGAGACACAATTTCGCGACAAGCTTGATATAAGCTTTCGATAAGTTCTTCGTTCCAGATTTCTGGGTTTTCCTGAACGAATGTCCGGAACAATTTAATGATTGAATTACAATGAAGGCTCTCGTCACGAACTGACCAAGTAACAATCTGGCCCATTCCCTTCATTTTTCCATGTCTTGGAAAATTCAGCAAAATTGCAAAACTGGCAAAAAGCTGCAAGCCTTCAGTGAACGCACCAAAAACAGCCAACGTTTTGGCAATCTCGAATTTATTCTCCACATTAAACTGCTGCATATAGTCGTATTTATCCTTCATCTCCTTATAGTGGAGGAAGGCAGAATACTCAGTTTCTGGCATACCGATCGTATCCAGAAGATGAGAGTAGGCAGCAATATGCACCGTTTCAATATTGGAGAATGCGGCCAACATCATTTGCACTTCAGTTGGCTGAAATACACGCGAATAATGACGCATGTAACAGTTATTGACCTCAATATCAGATTGCGTAAAAAACCGAAAAATTTGCGTCAGAAGGTTACGCTCGTCTTCTGTCAGATTTTTATGCCAATCCTTCACATCATCAGCAAGTGGTACCTCTTCAGGCAACCAATGGATTTGCTGCTGCATAAGCCATGCATCGTAGCACCAAGGATAAGA
>CAJXWA010000063.1 GCA_913062525.1 uncultured Alphaproteobacteria bacterium
TGTAGCAACTTCCGGGGACACTGGAGCAGCTGCCATTGCAGCAATAAAAGATAGAAAAAACATGAAAATTTTTGTTTTACATCCAGAAAATAAAATATCTGAAGTTCAGAGAAAGTTTATGACAACTGTTAATTCAAACAATGTATTTAATATTGCTATAAATGGAAACTTTGATGATTGTCAAAATTTAGTAAAAGCAATGTTCAGTGACGAAAAATTTTCAAAATCGATTAATATGTCAGGTGTAAATTCAATTAATTGGGCAAGAATTGTTGCTCAAGCTGTTTATTATTTTTATGCTTATTTTTCCCTAAGGAAAGAAAAACTTAGTTTTTCAGTTCCTACAGGGAATTTTGGAGATGTTTATGCAGGATACTGCGCGGCAAAAATGGGCCTTGGCGTTGATCAATTGATTGTGGCAACAAACCGAAACGACATTCTTTCACGCTTCTTCAATACTGGCGCTTATAAGAAAGAAGGGGTCGACCCAACGGTTAGCCCTAGTATGGATATTCAGGTTTCCAGTAATTTCGAAAGATTGCTTTTCGATCTGTGCGCGCGTAACGGGAAAACTGTTCAAGACTATATGGCCAAGTTGGATGCTGAGGGTGGCTTTGAAATTGATATGTCGCAATTGAATCAGATCATTTTTGCGGCTGGAAATTGCTCGGAAGAGGAAACCCTCGCCACCATTAAACGAACGCTTGCTGAGTGTGATAAGCTTGTCGACCCACACACAGCGGTTGGGTTGAAAGTTGCGGCAGATTGCCGCCGGGATAAATCTGTTCCAATGGTCACTCTTTCGACCGCCCATCCGGCAAAATTTCCTGCAGCTGTTGAAAAAGCATGCGGCGTTTACCCGCAATTGCCAGCGCATATGGCCGATCTTTTCGAGCGGGAAGAAAAATTAGTTGATTTGCCCAATGACTTGGGCACAGTACAAGCCTATATCAGGGAAAGAGCCCGAATTTTAACCGAGGGCTAATAGAAAGATTAAGATGGCTCAAAAAGTTTCGACATTAAGCAATGGATTACGCGTGATCTCTGATCCAATGCCGCATTTAGAATCTGCGGCTGTGGGTGTTTGGGTGGATACTGGTGCCCGGCATGAAGATTTGGCAGTAAACGGAATTTCTCACGTTCTTGAACATATGGCGTTTAAAGGAACAGAAACCCGTTCGGCCCGTGAAATTGCTGAAAGTGTCGAGGCTGTTGGTGGGCATTTAAACGCCTATACAAGCAGAGATCAAACCGCCTATTTTGCTCGCGTTTTGGAAGATGATGTTGGCCTTGCTGTCGATATTCTAGCGGATATTCTTCAAAATTCCGTTTTTGATAATGATGAACTTATCAGGGAAAAAGAAGTCATTGTTCAGGAAATCGGCCAAACTAATGATACTCCTGATGATATAATTTTTGACCATCTTCAAGAAACAGCATTTCCTGATCAGTCTATTGGCCGTTCCATTTTGGGAACCGCCGATCGGGTTCGTAGTTTTGACCGTGACGTCATCTCAAATTACATGAAAGATAGATACACTGGCCAGAAACTGGTCCTTAGTGCTTCCGGCGCTGTTGATCATGATGCGTTAGTTGCTATGGCCGAAGAGAAATTCTCTGGTATTTTAAGTAAAGGTGTCGATGGCATGGAAGTCGCCACTTACAAAGGCGGAGAATATCGCGAGGCACGGGATCTGGAACAAGTGCATTTTGCTCTTTCTGTTCCTGGCGTCTCCTATGATGACGATGATTTCTATGCGGCGCAAATTTTGGCTGGATTACTCGGAGGCGGTATGTCTTCTCGTTTGTTCCAAGAGGTTCGGGAAAAACGGGGGTTATGTTACTCAATTTTCTCTTTTGCCTCCTCGTTTGCTGAAACGGGACTATTTTCTGTATATGCTGGAACCGGCGGTGATCAGATTGCTGAACTGAGCAGCGTGGTTGTCGACGAGTTGCTGGGATCTGCAAATTCTATTACGGAAAGTGAAGCCGCTCGTGCACGGGCGCAACATAAAGCTGGATTGTTAATGGGGCTTGAGAGTCCTGGTGCAAGATGTGAAGTTCACGCACGGCAAATGTTGATTTTTGACAAAATTGTCTCTCCGACTGAAATCGCTAAAGAAATCGATGCGGTTTCGGTTGAGCGTCTTGTTAGTGTTGCGAAGCGTATGTTTGAGAAAGCCACGCCGACAGTTACAGCACTTGGACCTGTGAAAAACCTTGAAACTTATGACAAATTTGCGGCAAGGTTCAACTAGGCGAAATTTGATAGTCGCCTTTTAGACGGACTTGATAATCTTGCGGGGCGAATTTGCTAGGCAAAATATGGGGTATGAACCGGGAAGACCTTATTTATGGGGATCGCATATATCTGCGGCAACCGAAGAGGTCTGATTGGGAACAATGGACCAAAATCAGAGATGTTAGCCGAGAACATTTGATTCCTTGGGAGCCTGTTTGGTCAAACGAGACCTTAACACGTCAGAGCTTTCGCGAACGGCTTCGCCGTTTTACCGATGATGCAAAGTCAGATACAGGTTACGCATTTTTCCTATTTAGAAAAGAAGATGACCAGTTGGTGGGTAGTATCACTTTGAGCAACGTCCGGCGAGGTGTTGCTCAAACCGGCACACTAGGCTATTGGACGGGACTTCCCTACATCCGGAACGGATATATGTTTGAGGGCATCTGTGCGTTGCTGCCAGCACTATTTGATAAATATTCCCTTCGCCGTGTTGAAGCCGCTTGTTTGCCTGAAAACCTGCCCAGTGCATCCTTGCTAGAAAAAGCAGGTTTTAAACAGGAAGGTATTGCGCGGGAATATCTTTGTATAAATGGCAAATGGCAGGATCATCTTTTATTTGCGATCCTAAACAGTGATGTGGTTGGAAATGCTAATGAGCGGGTCCAGCACTCAGGCGTGGCCAATATCAGCCGATAGTAATCCCGGATCAAACCCAAGTTTGTTAATGGCTGCATGCCATTTGTTGCCAAGGCGGTCGCCAAAAACAAGATCATGATCAGCATTCACAACAAGCCAACCATTGTCTTGAATTTCTTTTTCAAGCTGGCCTGGTCCCCAACCAGAATAGCCGAGTGCCAAAAAACTGTCTTGCGGCCCTTCTCCGTTTGCCACGCTTTTGAGCATATCAAGGGTGGCTGTAAGGGCTATATCTTCACCGATCATCATTGTCGTGTCGTGGATCATATCCGGTGTGTGAAGGACGAAGCCACGTTCGGCCTCAACGGGGCCGCCAAAATGTATTTTTTGGCTGTCTACGTGCTCTATATGGGGTATTTCCAGCTGTTCGAGCAATTCTTCAAAAGAGAGCAAGTCCAAGTTTCTGTTTAATACAATTCCCATGGCACCTTCTTCGCCATGAGCGCACAACAGTATAATGGTCCTGTGGAATTGGGGATCTGGCATCGTCGGCATGGCGATTAAGATCTGGCCTTCCAAATAACCGTCATGTGTCTCAAGTTTATTGTCCATATTCCGGGTGCTCATATCAAAGTGATTGAGAGTTACTACTGCTTAACTAGATTGTGACAACTATTTTTCTAAAAATACTTTATACTCGCAACTTAAGGATACTCCTCTCTCTAAATTAGTAGCGAATGGCAAAAAATGAAGTTTTTTTCTAAGTTTTTTTCTTTTTGTGTCGTTATTACATTGATGACATCGTTTAGCGGAGCCGCCAGTGCGACCGAAAACGCTGGTGGAAACTGGGCCACCACGGATATAAGCCGCGCGCGATTGATTGCTGCAAAAATGGAGACTGATGGGACAAGGGAAATTACTCTTGGCCTTCATATCCAGCTGAAACCGGGATGGAAAACATATTGGCGAAGCCCGGGTGATAGCGGTATTGCTCCGACGTTTAATTGGCAAGGCTCGAAAAATATACGAACGACTGAGGTTCTTTGGCCATTACCAACAGCTTTTGACAGTTTTGGATTTTTAACGTGGGGTTATGAAGCCGAAGTTCTTTTTCCTGTAAAAATTAAGTTGGAAGAAATCCATAAAAAATTACAGGTGAAGCTGTCTTTTGCTTATGGCGTTTGCAAAGACGTGTGTGTTCCCATTACCCAGAAATTTGTGCTGAACGTGAACAATATAGACTTAATTAGTTCTGGCGAAGCAGCGATTTTTAATAGATACGTCGCTCAAGTTCCAACATCCTATGGGCCAAATGAAGTCGCCAGTGATTTGGTGATTAACAAAGTGGCAAAAGATAAAGTTCTTGTTGTTGCCACCACAAGCGGTGCATTCACAAAACCGGTTCTGATCCTTGAGGGAGAGGACGGTGATTATTTTGCAGTTGAAGATACGAAGGTAAGCAACAGCGGACGGAGAGTTGAGTTCTCTGTGGATACAGATTTCGTTCGGCGCATGAAGAGTAATGTCGGACGCGTGTTGAAGGCGACGATAATCGATGGAGGCGTTGGGGCCGAAGGTGCTGTCCCCATAAAATAACTATTGGGCGTTACAAAGTTCTTTGTTTTCGAAGCCGCGCAATATGACTATGTTAAATTCACGCAAATCCTCCAATTAACTAACAGGAAAAACGAATGACAATTTCAGTTGGCGATAAACTTCCAAGTGCAGATCTTATGGAAATGACAGACAAAGGTCCGTCAAAGGTTTCAGTAAGTGACGTGTTTGATGGGAAAAAGGTCGCACTATTTGCTGTGCCCGGCGCCTTTACTCCAACATGTTCTGCAAAACATCTGCCAGGTTTCATTGCGAACTTGGATGCATTAAAAGGCAAGGGCGTTGATGAAATTATTTGCCTCTCAGTCAATGATCCATTTGTTATGGCGGCATGGGGGAAAGCACAATCTGCAGACGGCGTTCGTATGATGGCTGATCCTGATGGCGGACTAACTAAGGCGATGGGTGTTGAATTTGACGCATCTGGCGCAGGACTTGGTATCCGTTCACGTCGCTATTCAATGGTTGTAGAAAATGGGTCGGTTTCTCAATTGAACCTTGAAGAAACTGGTGGATTTGAAGTTTCTGACGCAGAAACACTTCTGGGCCAGCTTTAAAATAGGTGCGGGGAGGATATCCTCCCCGTCCTTTACTACTTAAATTTTTCCATGCCCTGATTCGCCAACTGATCGGCTTTTTCATTGCCGGGGTGACCCGCATGACCCTTGACCCAATGCCAGCTAATGTCATGCCTGGCGATGGCTTCATCTAACTGGGTCCATAGATCTTTGTTTTTAACTGGTTTTTTAGCTGCTGTTTTCCAGCCATTTTTCTTCCAGTTCGTCATCCATTTAGTGATGCCATCTTTCACGTAAGTGCTATCGGTATGTAGAGCGACACTGCTGTCACGCTTCAACGCATCGAGGGCTTGAATAGCGGCACTAAGCTCCATGCGATTATTGGTCGTGTCCGCAGCTCCGCCGCAAATTTCTTTTGACTTTCCATCGCATTCAAGTAAGGCACCCCAACCACCAGGGCCTGGGTTGCCTGAGCATGCGCCATCTGTATAAATAGTTACTGTTTGATCTGCCAATGTGTCACCTGTTTTACGGACTTTAAGCTTAAAAATTACGGCCAGCATATCCAAAAAGGCCATGTGGTCAGTATTATAATAACATTTTAACAGAATTTTAGGTGCTTCAGTGCAGGATGTCTTCACTATTTGAATTTTATCCGTATTGCCAGTAGGGGTTCCTGTGAACGTTATGCAAAAAAAAATGTTCTCTGCAGAAAAAAGTCAGTTTAAAAATGTAATTACAGAAGGCACAGATCAAGTCGCCTCTGGTGGCATGAGCCAAGAGCAATACGATGTTCTATTGGGAGCAATACACTCTCTAAAGGATGATATTGCAGGCAGCATGGTAGCTGCCGAATCGGGACCTTCACTTAACGAAGAAGTTATAGAAGATTTCAAAAAAGAATTTGCCGAATCCATGTTGCTGAAGGTTGAGCTTGAAGAACTTTCTCGGGTCATTCTTGAAACACGGCGCGAAATTTCTTCCATTCAATCTCATGACGATGGTCCAAAAATTCACGCAATGACAGACCAACTAGATGCTGTTGTTGGCGATACTGAAACGGCAACCAATACAATTCTGGCCGCCGTCGAAACCATAGAGGACAAGAACGAAAGTCTTGAACTCAACGCAACCGATCCAGATGAACTTGAAATTACGCAAGCAATAAGCAATGCAGTAATGAAAATTTATGAAGCTTGTAGTTTTCAGGATATTACTGGACAGCGAATTTCAAAAGTGGTTGGCACTCTAAAATTTGTGGAAGATCGAATTGCCACAATGATTAATATTCTGGGCGGTGAAGACGAGATGGCTGGCCTCGAAGGCGTCGAGCAAGTGAAGCAAACTGATGGAGACGTTGAACTTAGTGGTCCACGCGTCGAAGGTCAGGAAATTTCTCAGGACGAAATCGACGCGCTTTTTGACTAGAAGTGTTACTCGATGCCGTAGGCGGAAACGGTTTTAACATCTTGAAGAAAACGTATTTTCTTCAAGTATTCCGCAGGATTTTTGGGTTTGACCAAAGCTCCTTCAATCTGGTTTAACCAATCATATAAACGAGTTAGATAAAACCGTAACGCTGCACCGCGGCAGAGGAGTGGTAGGGCTTCTAACTCAGCTTCAGATATTTCCCGAACCTTGCCATATGCCTTCAGCATCTTCTGAGCCTTGGTAATGTTGAAACTGGCATCAGTCTCGAAACACCAAGCATTAATGCATATGGCCAAGTCGTAGATAAGAAAATCATTGCAGGCGAAGTAGTAGTCAATAACGCCGCTGACCTGATCGTTCAGGAAAAAAATGTTATCGGGAAACAAGTCCGCATGGATAACACCTGTTGGCAGGTTCGACGGCCACTGACCTTCAAGAAAAGACAACTCAGCCTCAATCTCAGAAATTTCACTCTGCTTGATACTCGTATCTTGGGGGTTCGAGAGACAGTCGTTAAATAGCGCACGCCAACTATGGACGGACAAAGTGTTGGGACGCTCAATTTGAAAGTTAGCTGCTGCAAGATGCATCTTTGCAAGAGTATCTCCGAGGAATGCGCAATGATCTGGCGTTGGACGCCGCACGGAGCGGCCTTCCAAAAAAGAGATTATTGCGGCTGGTCGGCCAGCAACTTCTGTCAGTGTCTCTCCGGTTTTGGTTGCAATCGGTGTTGGAGAGACAAAGCCTTCTTCCGCCAAATGTTCCATTAATCCAAGAAAAAACGGAAGATCGTCTTTATTTACACGTTTTTCGTACAGGGTAAGTATGTAGAAACCAGTTTGCGTATGAAGGAGAAAATTTGAGTTTTCCACACCTTCAGCAATGCCTTTACATGAAAGGGCATCTCCAATTTCATATTCACGCAGCAATGCATCTAATTCTTCGTTTGTGATGTCAGTATATACAGCCATTAGTTTCTACCATTTAAGCAGTATTCAAATCTGTTAAGGATTTGATGCTATTTATTTTTCTAAAATACGAGGAAGTTTGAAGATGACATGCTCCTCGCTTGTTGTTATCTCACGAACTGTTACATCATAGCGCTCAGAAAATGCGGCGACGACTTCCTCAACCAGCGTTTCTGGTGCCGAAGCCCCCGCAGTTATGCCGATATTTGTACAATCATTCAATTTATCCCACGGAATGTCTATGGCACGCTGTACTAGACTAACGAATTTACATCCGCTTTTCTGGGCAACCTCCACAAGGCGCATGGAATTTGACGAGTTTGGAGCACCAATAACAAGGACACCCTCGCAATCTTTGGCAAGCTCTTTAACGGCAGCCTGTCTGTTGGTCGTAGCATAACAAATATCTTCTTTTTTGGGAGAAATGATATTTGGAAAACGTTCTTTCAATTTGTTAACAATATCTGCCGTCTCATCTACGGACAGTGTTGTTTGCGTCAGGTAAGCGAGATCAACTTCGGGGTCTTTAGGTGAGAATGACAGCGCATCTTCAAGTGTCTCCACTAGAGATATTTTGCCGTCGGGTAATTGGCCCATGGTGCCGATCACTTCAGGGTGTCCTTTATGGCCGATGAGAATGACTTCTACGTCATCTTTATCATGGCGCTCGGCTTCCCGGTGGACCTTGCTAACAAGAGGGCAGGTAGCATCAATAAAAAACATATTTTTGCGAGTTGCTTCTTCCGGGACCGCTTTTGCGACCCCATGAGCTGAAAAAATAACGGGGACGTCATCGGGAACATCACTTAACTCGTCAACAAAAACGGCGCCTTTGGCTTCCAAGTTTTCAACAACATATCTGTTATGAACAATTTCGTGCCGCACATAAACGGGCGCGCCATATTTTTCGAGCGCCCTTTCAACAATTTGAATGGCTCGATCGACACCTGCGCAAAAGCCACGAGGGGCCGCTAACAGAAGATTTTTTTGGTCAACAGTCATCTACAAACCTAACATTTATAGGGGCGAAAATATCCCATTGGCTAAATATTTTCAAACAGCGAGTGGGTCTCGCTTGCCAAAAATATCAGTCCGCCTTAAATTCGGCGGATTAGTACATCAATTTGCCTCTAATTACCAGACTTTGACGTGTATATGGATCAACCTTCTCTGTCAAAAGTGAAAGAACATCGGATGATAAGTAAATTCAAGCCTATGAAGTCCATCGCCATTCTAGCGGGCACTTTGACTCTATCCGCATGTTCTGGAGGAATGGATTCTGATTTCTTTAGCATGGAGAAGCGTGTGCTGCCGTGTCCTACAGTGAGCGTACTGCCAAACGCCGATAATATTACGATCTTTCGACAAGGTCCCGGCCGTGATCTAGTGGACGTTGAATTTGAAGGCGTGATCGTGCCTACCAGCGGTGAATGTGTCTATGAAGATGACGAGTCTCTAGTATTAGCTGAATTGATTCTTCGTATTGGCGCTATAAAAGGGCCGGCTGCGACAGGCCAGAAAAAGATGTTTCCGTTTTTTGTCGCAATCGCAGATAAAAACAAACGTATATTGAGCAAAAAAGTGTTTGAAAGTCCTGTTGTAATTCCAGAAGGAAAACGCAGAGGGGCGGTTCAAGAGGAAATTGTTCAAAGAATACCCATAATGAGCGGCCTGTCAGGACGAGATTATACGATTGTTTTAGGCTTCCAACTTACAAGTGAACAACTAGAATATAACCGAAAAGCAGTTAGGTAAGCTATCTACCTAAAAAGGGCCCATTAAGAGGTACACCTTTTTAGGTAAAATATTGGCTAGATCAATCAAATAGCTTTGCGAATTTCTGTCAGGAAGTTTGCAACATTTTTTTCAAGATCTTCTGATTTTCCCTGCAGAACGTTAGCTTCAATGAGCAGCTGGCCGCTCGTGTCGGACGTTTCAGCTGTAGCATTTGCAACTGTCGATATGTTGTCCGATACGGATTGCGTATTGTTTGATGCGCTCAGAACACTTTGCGAAATCTCACGTGTGGCACTGCTCTGCTCATCAACCGCATTTGCAATCGTTTCTACTGCCGAGCTAATGTCTTCTATGGAAGAATTTATTGTGTCCATAGATTGAACGGTGTCAGTCGTCGCATCCTGAATATTAACAATTTGACGGCTAATATCTTCGGTTGCTTTTGCTGTTTGACTTGCGAGGTTTTTAACTTCATTGGCAACCACAGCAAAACCTTTACCTGCATCTCCTGCCCGGGCGGCTTCAATAGTCGCATTGAGGGCGAGAAGATTGGTTTGATTTGCGATATCTTCAATCAACTTTACAACTTCGCCAATGGATTGCGCGGATTCAGCTAGACCCTTAATTTTAACGTTACCCGAACGTGCCGTTTCGCGAGCGGTCGACGTGTTTGATAGAGAGTGTTGAATTTGACGACTAATTTCTTGAATTGATGCAGACATTTCTTCAGCAGAGCTTGCAACAGTTTGTACACTGGCCGAAGCACTGACTGCAGCCCCACCCACAATTTTCACCTGTTCTGCTGTGCTACTGGCATTGTTAGACAAATTGGCCGCTGAATTATGCAGGGTTTCCGACGTTTCATGAATAGACTTTGAAACTGTTCCGATCTGAGCCTCAAATTGTTCGACGATCCCTTCAAATTTTGCAGTTCTGGCAGCAAATGATTGGGTGCAATTATTGATGCTAGCTGCCGTTGATTTAAAAGATCCGCTCATATCACTTTCGATTATACGTCGGTAGTATTTCTGCTCAGCGACATGTTCCATAGAGGCTTTGGCTTCTCGAATGAAGGCATCCGTTCGATCTACAAGATCATTTATCGCTTCCTGCGTTGCCGAAAGCGGGTTCTCTGGGTCGATATTGAGAATACGGGTTTCGAAATCACCCGCAGCAATTTTTTTGCAAAGATATGCTGTTCGGCTTAACTCATCGGCGAGTTTTGCAGGTGTTGCATTGCTCTCATCGCTCATTTCGTCAGCACGAGCTTGCAACATCAATCGCATGTTGTCCCGTTCTTGAACCGCAGCGGTGACCTTTTGTCTGAAGTAAAGCGCAGCCGAGGCTGGTATTAAAAAGGCGAATCCAAATGCAACTAACTCCAGTGTTAATGAGCCAATTGTTGAGAGATATCCTGTATAGGCAATTGACGTTACAACTATTGCGGCGACTACTGAGCCAATTTGCTTAGAGAGAGAAGAGCCAGCGGTCATAATTGCCTCCTTGTTCATCGATGATGTCAGTTAGGGCGCTTTGTGAGGCTACTAAGCCTTGTTTCGGAGATGTCGCTTTTTGTTCAATATCTCTGAGCTTTTTGTAGAGCGGCACGATTGTATTATTTACGAGAGATGGATCACTTGCCCGGCGATTAGAATGATAGCCAAGAATTGTACCGTCTTCAGTGAGAGAAGGCGTCACATGGGCTAACACCCAGTAATGATCACCTTCTTTGCAAAGATTAATGACGTAGGCAAATATCTCTTCACGGGCAACTAATCGTTCCCACAAAAATTTAAAAATAACACGCGGCATATCAGGGTGCCGGATCAGATTGTGTTGTACGCCTAATACTTCATTTTCGTTATAGCCGGAAATTTCCAGAAATTTCTTGTTGGCATATGTCAGTTTTCCTGTTGTGTCAGTTTTGCTGACGATTATTTCTTTTTCACCGAGTATTCGTTCGGTTCCGGTCGGGGGGATTGTTGATTTCATTAATTGCTCAATTCCAAGTCAATTCAGCCTAAGAGCCAGGTACATACAGTTTAGAAGACATATGACTACCGGAAGGAGGTTAATAGATAGTAAGTAAAATGGATTAGGCTCAAGGAAAATGGATTAGGCTCAAGGAAAATGAGAAATTATTAGTTTTTATGCAATTTTCATCGCTGTCTTCTGGTGAAATCGATTATGCCTTTGACTCACGCGATCCCTTCACTATTATCGGGCCATTCATACAGATGATCCCTGCGGGAGAGATGATCTAAAGTTATCGCCGAAGGAGCAACCACCCCGGAAACTCTCAGGCACCCGGACCGCAGGAGGATGAATCTCTGGAAAGCAAGCCGAATGTTCGGCTTCACCGAAGGGGTAAGCATGAAACGTCACGTTTACGTTTCATGTCAAATCTCTCAGGTCCTAAGACAGAGGGGGTTGTTGCCGACGCTGTGCGCGTTGGTGAGCAATCAACTTTGCGAGCAGAGATCATATTATGAATGAAAATTCCCAGACTAAACGGACTGCACTGTATGAGTTGCATGTGGAGCTCGGTGCAAAAATGACCCCTTTTGCCGGCTACGACATGCCGGTACAATACCCAGAAGGTATTATGAAGGAGCACCTTCATACCAGGGAGGCAGCAGGCCTATTTGACGTGTCTCACATGGGGCAAGTTGTCATTTTTGGGGATAACCCAATGAAATCAATTGAGAAATTGATTCCAGGTGACATCGAAGCATTGTCTGTTGGCGAAATGCGGTACAGCTTTTTAACCAATGATGTGGGCGGAATTCTGGATGATTTGATCGTCACTCGCCGCGAGAACGATCTGTTCGTTGTTGTGAACGCCGGATGTAAGGAGCAGGATATTGCTCTGTTCAAGTCAGCGCTTCAAGATGAAGCGACTATTACAGTTCTTGAAGATCGGGCGTTAGTTGCCCTACAAGGCCCCAAGGCAGCAGAAGTCTTGGCGCGCTTTAATTCAAGCGTGGCCGATATGTCCTTTATGAGCTACCGGGAGATGGATCTGGCCGGCGCTGCTTGTTTTGTAACCCGTTCTGGCTATACCGGTGAAGACGGCTACGAAATCTCTATTCCAAATGATAAAGCCATCGAGGTTTGCCGGGCACTTCTGGCCGAAGACGAAGTAGCTGCCATTGGTTTAGGTGCCCGCGATTCACTTAGATTGGAATCAGGTCTATGCCTTTACGGTCATGATTTGACAACAGAGACAACCCCAGCCTCAGCAGGTCTTCTTTGGGCAATCAGTAAACGCCGCCGTGCAGAAGGTGGTTTTCCTGGTGCACAAATCATCATTGATGAAATTGCAGCGAAACCGAAAATGAAACGTGTTGGTATATTGCCAGAAGGCCGTGCACCAGCCCGCGAACACACCGAAATAGCTGACATGGATGGCAATGTCGTTGGAGAGATTACATCCGGCGGCTTTGCGCCAAGCCTGCAGGCACCGATTGCCATGGGATATGTCCCGCTGGAATTGGCCAAGGCTGATACACCCTTACAACTTATTGTTCGAGGAAAGGCACGGGCGGCTAAAGTCGTCAAAATGCCATTTGTTGAGCAGCGATATTATCGGGGCTAAAAACCCCTACAGAAATTAATTTCAAAGAATAGGAAATTGAAATGAGCATAAAATACACAAAAGATCACGAATGGATAACTGTTGAAGGTGATATCGCGACCGTTGGTATCAGCGACTACGCCCAAGAACAGCTGGGAGATGTTGTTTTTGTTGAAGTTCCTGACATGGGTCGGGAACTGGATAAGGGTGATGAACTTGCCGTTATTGAAAGCGTAAAAGCAGCTTCTGAAGTCTACGCACCGATTAAAGGCGAAGTTGTCGCCGTGAACGAAGATCTTGAAGATTCCCCGTCTTTGGTCAATGAAGATGCACAAAGCGCTGGTTGGTTTGCAAAAATCAAAATCGAAGATTCATCTGAGCTAGATGAGTTGATGGATGAAGCGGCGTATAAAGAATATACAGAAGGTCTTTCCTAATGAGATATATGCCACATACTGCTGAAGAGCGGCAGGCAATGTTGGAAAAAATTGGTGTCGCCTCTGTTGATGACTTGTTTGTTGATATTCCAGAAGATGCCCGCCTTTCAGGGCTTTTGGATTTACCAAAGCATGCTCCTGAAATGGATGTGGACGCTAAGATGCTGGCCTACGGCGCACAGAATTTGTCGCCATCTTCCGCGCCTAGCTTTCTCGGGGCTGGGGCATATCGCCATCACGTGCCTTCAGTTGTCGATCATTTGATCCAGCGGTCAGAATTTCTAACAGCCTATACACCGTATCAGCCGGAAATTAGTCAGGGAACTTTGCAGGCCCTGTTTGAATTCCAGTCACAAGTGGCTTTGATTACAGGAATGGATGTCGCTAACGCCTCCATGTATGACGGCGCTACAGCCTGCGCGGAAGCCGTCTTGATGGCCTGCCGTGCCACTCGCCGGAAAAAAGCGATTTTGTCGGGTAATCTGCACCCGCATTACCGGGAAGTCACAGAAACAACTGTTCAATTTACTGACTTTGGTGTCGAGAGCCTATCTCCATCTGTTGATGGTGTTGAGGATTTGGCGGCGGGTCTTGGTAAGGATATTGCCTGTGTTGTGGTTCAGAACCCTGATTTCTTTGGACGGCTTCAAGATCTATCCGATCTTGCAGATAAATGCCATGAAGTGGGTGCCCTGTTAGTTGTTGTTGTTACTGAAGTGGTATCATTGGGCGCTATGCGCTCTCCAGGTCATATGGGCGCTGATATCGTTGTGGGCGAGGGCCAATCAATTGGTGTTCCGCTCTCATACGGTGGTCCATACGTTGGGTTGTTTGCGACGCGCCAAAAATATGTTCGCCAGATGCCAGGCCGCCTTTGCGGTGAAACTGTCGATCAAGACGGTACGCGCGGATTTGTGCTGACGCTTTCTACGCGCGAACAACATATTCGGCGGGAAAAAGCGACCAGCAATATATGTACCAATGCGGGCCTTTGCTCATTGGCTTTCAGCATTCACATGAGCCTATTGGGTGAAGTTGGTTTCTCCAAACTTGCCAAACTCAACCACGGCGAAGCTGTAGCGGCCGCTGATAAAATTTCAGCAATCGAGGGTATTGACGTTCTCAACGATACATTCTTCAATGAGTTTACAGTGAAGCTACCAATCCCAGCGGCAATCGCTGTCGAACAGTTGGCATCCAAAGGCATTCTGGGCGGTGTTCCGGTTTCAAGGTTGCTTCCGGATACTGCTGAATTTGAAAACTTGTTACTTGTTACTGTGACAGAGACAAATAGCGACGCTGACGTTGATCAATTGGTCGCTGCGCTGGAGGAAATTGCCAATGCTAAATAATGTTGGACGTCCGACAAGGCCTGGTGCTGCCAGTACTAATGGCGATGCGGAAAACACATACACTGGAAACAGGGCTCTAAACCTTGAAACTCCGCTTATTTTTGAGCAGGGGGTAAAGGGTCGCGTTGGCGTGGATATGCGTGAGCCGAAAGATGTGAAAAGCCGCATGGGTGGTCTTGAAAGAGAGACTGATGTTGGTTTGCCAGATCTTTCAGAGCCGCAAGTCTTGCGTCACTATGTTCGTTTGAGCCGTCAGAATTATTCCATTGATGCCGGTTTCTATCCGCTTGGATCATGTACGATGAAGCATAATCCGCGGATCAATGAAAAAGCAGCACGGATGAAGGGCCTCGGCGATATTCATCCAATGCAGCCCGTGAGTACTGTTCAAGGCGCATTGGAGTTAATCGATGATTTGGCACATTGGTTGAAAACGATCACCGGGATGCCTGCGGTTGCCATGTCACCGGCTGCAGGCGCGCATGGCGAGTTATGTGGTGTGATGGCTATTCGCGCTGCCCATGATGCTAAGGGAGAAGCCAGAACTCGTATTCTGGTACCTGAGTCTGCCCATGGAACAAATCCAGCCACGGCAGCTCTTTGCGGATATAAGGTAGAGTCCGTTCCAGCTGATGCAAATGGCCGTATGGATATGGTTGCCTTCGAAGCCAAATTGGGGCCGGATGTTGCAGGTGTTATGCTGACAAATCCCAACACTTGTGGCCTGTTTGAGAATGACGTAAAGAAAATTGCGGATCTCATTCATGGCGTTGGTGGGTATTTTTACTGTGACGGTGCTAACCTTAACGCCATCCTTGGTCGGACACGTCCAGGTGATCTTGGTGTCGATGCCATGCATATCAACCTTCATAAGACCTTCTCAACGCCGCATGGCGGTGGTGGACCGGGTTCTGGTCCGGTTGTCCTATCTGAAGCGCTTGCACCATATGCGCCTGTTCCCTACGTCGCCAAAGGTGATGCGGGTTATTTCCTTCAAGAATACGTGGAAGAAGGGGCAAATCAAAGCTTTGGCCGAATGAAAACGTTCCACGGACAAATGGGAATGTTTATTCGGGCGCTGGCTTATATGCTGAGCCACGGAGCAGACGGCCTTCGTCAGATTGCAGAAGATGCAGTACTTAACGCAAACTATATTCGGGTGGGATTGAATGATTTACTCAACTCTCCGTTCGACGGCGTATGTATGCATGAAGCCCTGTTTGATGACAGCACTTTGAAAGATACAGGGGTGACCACTCTTGATATTTCAAAAGCGATGATTGATGAAGGGTATCATCCAATGACCATGTATTTCCCATTGGTCGTACACGGTGCAATGCTGATTGAGCCAACTGAGAGCGAGACTAAAGAGACGCTTGATATGTTCATTGGCAGTATGCGTCATCTGATTGAAAAAGCACAAACCAGTAACAATGCTGACTTCTTTACACAGGCACCTAAGTTTGCCCCTCGTAAACGTTTAGATGAGACGGCCGCTGCACGGAGCCCAATCCTTCGCTGGAGCGCTCCCGAAGAAGCCTGATCAATACTGATATAACCTGACAAAGGGTCCCGCTTTCGAGCGGGACTTTTTTTGTTGCGCATGGAATTTAGGCAATAAAAAACCCCGCTCAAAAGCGGGGTCCTTAGTCGAGGTGGGCTTTGAACTTAGTTCAGTTGTGTGCCCAAATCTTTAATAGATTGGTCGATTATTGAGCCAGCTTCTTTCGCCTTGATGTTTTCTTTCATAAGCTGCTCAGCAGCTGCGATAGAAACATCAATTGCGATATTCTGAACTTCAGCAATGGCTTTTTCTTCAGCCTGGCGGATCTTGGCTTCAGCCAATTCCTGACGGCGTGTCAAATTAGCCTGAAGTTCAGCTTCGCTTTCTTTGCGAATTATTTCAGCCGCTTCTTTTGCTTTTACAACGATCTCTTCGGCAGTAGCCAAAGCGTCCCGTTGACGGCGTTGGTAATCAGCATACATGGCTTGCGCATCTTCACGCAGTTTCTGTGCTTCTTCCAATTCGCTCTTGATGCGGCTTGCCCGGTCATCAAGTTGCTTTCCGACAATAGAAGGAAGTTTGAAATAAATAACAACGGCAATGAAACCAAGGAAGGCAATTGCTACCCAAAATGCGGGATCATG
>CAJXWA010000064.1 GCA_913062525.1 uncultured Alphaproteobacteria bacterium
TTCATACGTCCTTTAGTTTGGCAGCGGCAGCAACAGGACGTTTGGCGTCTAGCGAGCCAAACCTTCAAAATATCCCTATCCGAAGTGAAGAGGGCCGCAAACTTCGGAACGCCTTTATTGCCGAAGATGGATTTAAGCTCATCAGTGCCGATTATTCGCAAATTGAGCTGCGGATCTTGGCCCATATTGCTGATATCGAAAGCCTGAAACAGGCATTTGCTGAAGGCATCGATATTCACGCAAAAACCGCATCCCAAGTGTTCGGTGTCCCACTTGAGGGAATGGATCCCATGATGCGGCGGTCGGCAAAAGCCATTAACTTTGGCATTATCTACGGTATCAGCGCCTTTGGCCTTGCACGTCAGCTGGATGTGTCCCGAACAGAAGCTCAAGGGTATATTGAAGCCTATTTCGCGCAGTATCCGGGTATTCGCCACTATATGGAGGAAACCAAAACCGCGTGCCATGAAAATGGCTATGTCACCACGCTATTTGGCCGCAAGGTTCATTTACCGGGTATCAATGACACAAATGGCGCCCGCCGCAGCTTCTCAGAGCGGGCTGCGATTAACGCGCCTATTCAAGGGTCTGCTGCCGATATTATTAAACGGGCGATGATCAGATTACCCGGCGCTATTGAGCAAGCCGGTTTATCTGCTAGAATGCTGCTACAGGTTCATGATGAACTGATCTTCGAAGTCCCGGACAATGAAGTTGATCAATCAGCAGCCTTAATCCGTGATGTCATGGAAAATGCAGCGGCGCCAGCCGTTGAAATGGCCGTCCCTTTAATCGTTGATGCCGGAATTGGTGATAACTGGGGAGAGGCGCACTAGCCTACTTTCGAGGTAACCATTGAGGAAACCGGTGTAAATGTTCACAGTGCTTAATGTCATAGGCCCCGTCTTTTTGCTTGTGGCCTTTGGGTATATGAGCGTGCGATTACGGCTTTATCCTGAGGCCGGTATTGGCGGCTTGATCAGTTTTGTGAATAATTTTGCAACGCCTTGTTTGTTGTTTCAGGCAATGTTGTCTGTGGATTTTGCTAAAACCTTTAACGCCCAATACCTACTGTCTTTTTATGTGGGTGCGCTGGTCTGTTTTGCGCTTTCGTACGTGATCGCCCGAGTGTTTTTTAAGCGAAGGCCCGGCGAGTCGGCATCTGTTGGTTTCTCAAGCTTCTATACAAATACCGTTTTGCTTGGACTTCCCATAATTCAGCGGGCATACGGTGATGATGCTCTCCCGCTCCTCTACGCGATTATTGGTTTTCATGCGCCGCTGCTAATGAGTTTTGGCACAATCGTCATGGAACTTGCCCGCCGCGACGGGGAAGGGCTCGCAACCGCCATTCCTAAAGCGCTCTTCCGTGTGGTTCGCAATCCCTTACTAATTGGGATTGCTCTCGGTATTTCTCTAAATCTGTCAGGGTTTGAGTTGCCTGTTTTGCTTGATGATGTCACCAAGATGATGTCGAGGGCGGTTTTACCGGCAGCGTTGTTTGGTTTGGGCGGCGCATTGGTTCAATATAAACTCCGGGACAGTTGGGGGCAGGCGTTTGTCGCGTCCATGTTTAAGTTGGTTTTGCATCCCATAATCGCGTTGACCCTTTCCCATTATGTCTTTGAATTACAGTGGGAGTTGGTCAGAGTTGCCGTGTTAACAGCAGCAGTGCCTGCAGGTTTGAACGTCTATATTGTGGCGTCTTTGTATAACCGAGCAGTGGATGTAGCGGCAAATACGGTCTTACAAAGCACCGTCCTTGGTGTGTTCAGTATATCAGCGTGGTTGCTGATACTCGAGGCGCTGGCGCCTATCCCTTAATTATTTATGGGCCGACTTCGCAGAATTGATGTTACTCTTGTCAGTAATTAAAAAAGAAAAAACCTGATCAGGGCAGAACAGCTAGATGTCAAAGAATTTTGAAGGCGCTTTATGGGCGCTTGGGGCGACTGTAATGTTCGCCATCGCCATCGCCATGAGCAAGCTAGCGGCGCAGGATTTCCACATCTTAGAGATTTTGTTTTTCCGGCAAGCTGTGATTTTTTGTTACGTATTGCCGTCTATTGTCCGGCATTTTCCAACTAATCTGAAAACAAAGCATCCAATTGTTCATGCTTTTCGTTTGGTGGGCGGGTTTGCAACCTTATCGATTTCCCTGTGGGCGGTGACATTTATGCCCCTGACTACAGTTGTGGTTTTACTATTTTCATCGGTCTTCTTTGTTAGCATCTTGGCGACTATCTTCTTGGACGAAAAGATCGGAATTTACCGAATTTTGTCCATTGTTATCGGCTTTGCGGGAGTTATCATTGTGGTTCGCCCTGATTTCGGGTCGATTTCAGACGCATCATCACTTGTTGTATTAATAGCGGCCCTCGGCACTGCCACAGCCATTATTTGTGTGCGAAAACTAACCCAGGTGGATAGCACAGTCACTTTGCTGACCTATCAGGCGCTATTTGTCGGCCTTCTTTCGGGAGTGCCTATGTTCTGGCTTTGGCAAACCCCGAGCTTTTCTGATTTCTTGTTTCTGATCGCAATCGGCGTCATCTCAACTGCTGCCCAATGGGTTGCCATACATGCCCTTAGGTTAGGGGAGGCAAGTCTGATCAGTGCTTTGAGGTACACGGAAATTATCTACGCCACTGCTCTGGGTTTTTGGCTGTTTGATGAATTGCCAGATGTATACACACTTGGCGGGGCCACTTTGATCATTGCATCGGCTCTTTTCATGATCCAACGAGAGAAAATAAAATCTCAAAACACTGCCTGAATTTGGCTACATATTGACAGTCTTTCGCAATTCTGGTTCAATTAGGGTATGGGGTATGCGAAACACCCCGTGAGGCGACAGCCGAAGGATCGCGTCCCCAACCCTTAATAAAGGAGGACGCATTATGCCCTCACCAACTGAAATTACTGTCTCTCAGCTCTCCCGTCTTATGGGAACTCCCAATACGCCAACCCTTATTGATGTCTGTATTGATGAAGACTTCGAAAGGGATCTTCGCTTCATTCCCAGCGCCTTTCGCCATCCGGCAAAGGACATCGCTGCATTGGCCCCTAGTCTAAAAAATAAAGATGTGGTTGTGATTTGCCAGAAGGGCAAAAAAATGAGCCAAGGAGCGGCGGCAATCTTGCGCGCTCACAATGTCAAAACTGAAACATTAGAAGGCGGTAATTTCGCCTGGCGTGATGCCGGGGAGCCAATGATACCGGCGGCAAAACTTCCACCGAGGAACGCGTTTGGACAAACTGTTTGGGTGACCCGTCACCGGCCAAAAATTGACCGCATTGCCTGCCCGTGGCTGATCCGTCGGTTCGTAGATCCAAATGCTCAGTTTTTGTTTGTCGCCCCTTCTGAAGTCTTATCCGTAGCAGATAAATTCAATGCGACGCCTTTTGATGTTGAAGATGTTTTCTGGTCCCATCGAGGCGATAATTGCACGTTCGATACCATGCTTGAAGAATTTGCGCTGCAGAGCAAACCGCTTCTTCATCTTGCCACCATTATTCGTGGTGCAGATACAGATAAGCTCGATCTCTCCCCTCAATCGGCGGGATTACTTGCCGCCTCTCTTGGGTTTTCGCGGATGTACCGGGATGATTTAACCCAATTGGACATGAGCATGGGACTTTATGATGCGTTCTATCGCTGGTCGAGGGACGCTAAAGGGGAAACCCATGATTGGCCTCAAACACCCGGAAAGGTCTAGTTATGTATGGAGTTCAAATGGCGCGGGAAGATGCTCAAAATCGCCCGTCTTTTACGTCTGCTTTCCAAGTTTGGTTTATGATCGGTATCTTGTCTTTTGGCGGTCCAGCTGCTCAGATTTCATTAATGCATCGGGTAATTGTGGACGAGAAAAAATGGCTAACCGAGAAGCAATATCTAAACGCTCTTAGTTTTTGCATGCTGCTTCCAGGACCAGAGGCCATGCAGCTTGCGACTTACGTGGGTTGGCGTTTGAATGGGGTGAGGGGCGGTTTGCTGGCGGGACTGCTCTTTGTGCTTCCGGGGGCAGTCGTCGTTCTTGGACTTGTTGTGTTCTACGCGGCTTTTGGGGCTGTTCCGTTGGTTGATACTGTGTTTATGGGTATCAAGGCGGCAGTTCTTGCAATTGTGTTGGAAGCGCTTCTCAGGGTTTCAAAGAAAGCTCTAATTTCTTCTGAATACTGGCTGATAGCCGCCAGTTCATTTGTCGCGATTTTCTTTCTAGGGCTGCCTTTTCCAGCCTTGATTGCCTTGGCGGGGTTATATGGATTTTCGCGGCTTCCAATAGATGCGCAAGCGGCTGAAAAGCAAGCTGTGCGCCCGGAATCATTTCAAACATTGAAAGTTGTGGCTCTGTGGTCGTCTATCTGGTTTTTGCCGCTGATCTTAATTGATGTATTTATGGGGCAAGGTCAGATACTAAGCGAAATCGGTTGGTTCTTCTCAAAACTTGCGGTGGTCACTTTTGGGGGTGCCTATGCGGTTCTTGCCTACATGGGGCAGGATGTGGTTGTTGCCAAAGGTTGGCTTGAAGCTGGGCAAATGATGGATGGATTAGGGCTTGCGGAAACAACTCCGGGGCCGCTGATTTTGGTTACTGAATTCGTTGGTTATCTGGCGGCCTACCAACAGGGTGGAACGGCTTCTGTGCTCACTGGTCTTTCTGGGGCGTTTATTTCGCTTTGGGCTACATTTGTTCCGTGCTTCATGTGGATATTTGCTGGTGCCCCTTACATTGAGTGGTTAAATGGCCAGCCGAGATTAAAAGGAGCGCTTGCCGGTGTTACGGCGGCGGTTGTCGGCGTGATCTTGAACTTGTCCGTCTGGTTTGCACTGCATGTGTTTTTTGCCGATGTTAAGCACGTTAGTGCTGGTTATTTGCAACTTTGGGTTCCTGAATTGATGTCCATCAATTGGGTAGTTGTGTTGTTAGCACTCCTGAGCAGTTTTTTACTGTTCCGATTGCAGTGGAAAATACCGATGGTACTGTTGGTTTCGGCGGCTGGAGCTGTGATTTTGGGCTGATATACTTCAAGAATGGACTTGTTGTTTCTGAAAAGGGCGGTGCATAATCTCACCGCCCTTTGTACAACCTAATTTACAATTGCGATTTTTCCAAAATGGACGGAAGTTGTCATTGTTTGGATCGCTGCGGGTAGTTCATTGAAGTTAAATATCTGATCTACAACAGGCCGAATGTTATGCTTGATCATATGATTTAGCATATTTTCAAACATAACTCTGTTGCCCACCATAATCCCTTGTAGCCGAATTTTCTTAAAGAGAAGGGGAAGCGGCGAAATACTTTGGTCTGCGCCCGCTTGAACACCAATCATTGTCACCTGACTGCTAAATCCTGCGGCCTCTAACGATTGGCTGAGGGTGCCGGGACCGCCAGTTTCGATGACAACATCTGCGCCCTTGCCTTCGGTTAATCGCTGAACTTCTTCTGCCCAGTTTGGCGTTGTCACATAATTGATTAGGATATCGGCGCCCAATTCCTTTGCACGAGCGAGCTTTTCATCGCTACTTGACGTGATTATGACGCGAGCTCCAACGGATTTTGCAAATTGCAGGGCAAATAGGGAGACACCGCCTGTTCCAAGGGTGAGAACCGTCTGACCGGCCTTCAAATCGCCAGTTTCCATCAAAGCATTCCAAGCGGTGAGGGCGGCGCATGGAAGCGTCGCGGCTTCGGCGTAGCTCAATGTATTTGGGATTTTAACGAGTGCATGAGCAGGTAAAATGATTTCATCAGCAAGCACGCCATCGATTTCAGCACCCATTGCAACATGGTCTGCCAGCGCAGGACCATCAATCCAATCGCGCCAAAATAAGTTGCTCACACGATCGCCAATGGAAAGATTGTCTACGTTCTCGCCCACCGCTGTTATCTCTCCAGCACCATCTGACAGAGGTATGATAGAGCCTTCAATGTTGACCGGGTATTGGCCGCCTAGGATCATAAGATCCCGTTTGTTGAGGGACGCGGCGTGAATTCGAACCCGTACTTCACCTTCGCCAGGTTCTCCGATGCTCACGTTGTGTTGATCTAGGTCCATTCCGTTTTGGCCGGGACTTAATTTCCATGCGTTCATAATTTTCTCCAATGTTCATTCGTGTCTGAACAGAAGGTAGAAATTATTATTGCATATGATTAATTGATAGATCATATAGTAATCATATCATTTGTGAATGAATGGATTGTCTTTGCCAAATACCGAATTAAATCTTTATGTGATTTTTGACTCCATCATGACGGAACAGTCAATCACGGGGGCGGCAAACGAAATAGGTATGACCCAACCGGCAGTGTCCAACGCTGTGGCCAGAATGCGGCAGATTTGGAACGACCCCCTTTTTGTAAAGCAAGGGCGGGGAGTTAAGCCAACGCCCTATGCAGAGCAACTGTGGGAGAAAATCCAAGAACCGCTGTTTGAAATTCGACAGGTAACCTCTCAAAACACATTTGATCCCTCGACGGCAACGCGGGTATTTCGCATTGGAGTTACGGAACATCCTGTTGATATGATTTGGCTTCCCTTGCGCCAACATATGGAAAACGAAGCCCCCGGCATCTCGTTGCATTCGGTGCCGATCCACAGAAATGTTGAAGACCTATTTCAAACGGCATCCGTTGATCTGGCCATTCACTATTACGTTGGCAGGCATCAGCACATTCGAAGTTCCCGGTTATTTAATAATACGCTTGTTTGTACGGTGAGGGCTGGTCATCCACTGCTGGAACATATGAGCGGAGAAAATGTTTTAGATCTTGATGCCTATCTTTCTGCCGACCATCTAATGGTCTCTTTGTCCGGGGAAGCCCGCGCAAATGTAGATCAAATTTTGGCCGAGCAGGGAGTGCAGCGAAAGATCGCAATGACCGTAAATCATTTCTCGTTGATCCCGTCAATTTTGAAAGGCAGTGATTTGGTTTGCGTAACACCGCAATCAGTTGTCGCACCCTCAGTTCGTGCAGGAGAACTTGTGATCCTACCGCTGCCGTTTGAAATCGACCCTGCGCCTATTTCTCTTTTGTGGCATACCCGCCAAAACCGAGATCCTGGAAATTTATGGCTGCGAAACCTCATTACAAAATATGCGAATTCAGAGGTTTTGAAACGGGTTGCCCGGTTGGAGAAGATCTAAGGAAAATCTAAATGGGCTTTCTAGCTAAAAAAGCTTTTTCAATTTTGATGAGTTCGGTAAAATAATCAAAAATGTTAGGGAGGATTTCCATGGAATTGGATAAAATAGTCGATAGCGGCGCATACCCCATGGGGAGCGACGCGTTTCGAAAAACTTGCCGCCAGAAATTTGATGCTGAGGGTGTGTTGGTTCTTCCCGGTTTCGTATCCCCTGAGGCAATTGCCAGCCTTCTTGCTGAAGGTCTCGCCAATGAAGATAAAGCCTATTTTACAAATGACAGTCACACAGTTTATTTGAGCCCCGTTGATCCGGAGTTTACGGAAAACCATACCCGGAACAGACAGGTTGTGTCTTCAAAGGGTTGCATTACAGATGATATCATTCCAGAAACTTCGGTATTAAAGTCGCTTTATAATGCAGAAGTATTTCGCGGGTTTCTCTGTGATATTTTAGGGGAGGATGCACTGTATGAATATGCGGACCCTTTGTCCTCTATCAATCTGCACTACGCAAAAACGGGGCAAGAGCTTGGCTGGCATTTTGACAACTCTTCCTTTGCCATAACGTTGATGGTGCAACCGGCAGAATTTGGCGGGAAGTTTGAATATGTGGGCGGTGTTCGTGATGCAGATGCCGGTGAAATGAATTTCGGCGGCGTCGCTGATGTTTTGGATGGCCGAACCAATGTGCAAGAACTCTCGGTAGATGCGGGTGCATTGGTTCTTTTTCGGGGGCGAAATGCGATACATCGCGTTACTCCCAATGAAGGATCTCGGACGCGAATGCTCGCCGTTCTTGCCTATAATTCAGAACCTGGAGTTGCCCTGTCAGAGGAAGCAAGATTGACCTTCTTTGGACGAACTGGTTAGCTGAGGCCGGTTAAAGGTCAAAAAGCGCTGGTACACCTAAGTATGGCAATGCTGTGGAGAGTGCAGTCCAAACCAGCAAGGCTGCTAGGGATCGATTAAATATAAGGAAATAACGCGGATTTCGGATAGTCGATCCCACTAAGCGCCCCAAGGCTGAATAACTGCCAGGCGCCCCCATGGCAAGAAACGCCAAAAGCCCAGAGCTGATTAAAATTTGCCCTGTAGATAAATCCAATGCAGGAAAATATAGGGTACCAATAGGGACAGTGGCGACGATGCCTTTTGGGTTCAGTATTTGCATCAAGAAACCTTCCCCAAAAAGGGCAAAGTATTTTGGATTGTGCTTAGGGATATCTTCTATTTTTTCTAGACCGGGCGACGCCGTATATATGCGATACGCCAGATACAAAATATACCCAGACCCCACCAACGCGATGTATTTCATGCTATTGGGCCCCACAATTTTTTCGCCTGTAAGGCCAAAACCTATGAACAAGCAAAACATTGCAATACCCACCCCGAGGCAAAAGGGGATGGATCTGGGAAACCCGCCCTGTGTCCCCATGTTTAAGGCGTGCAGGTTTACAGGCCCGGGAGAGTACATGACCCCGATTGCATACAGTGTTAATTCAAGCATTAGTTAATCGCTAACCAGTTCTGTTGCCATTTTTTTGGCGTGATTCCATAGATTGATTTGAATTGCCTGTTGAAATGACTGTGGTCGGAGAAACCATAGTCAAAGGCGACATCTACAATTTTGCCCCCTTTTTCAAGGGCAAGACGGGCCTGATTAACCCGGTAATTAACAATATATTGCCACGGAGTTATGCCCGTATGGTCACGGAACAATCTCAGGAAGTGGTATTTCGATAACCCTGCAATGTTAGCTAACGTTTCGATGGAAATAGGATCGCTTGAATGTGTGTGAATATACTCTGTGATCCGGGCTAGTCGCCAATCGGTCGAACAAAGCTTATCATCAGATGCCGCGCAGCCATTATGATGGGCCAATGTAACCGCAATATCAAATAAGGCAGCCTCTTGATCTGCGGCGTTTGAACTACCGCAACGGATCATCTTTGATAAGGCTAGGATTTGTTGATGTAGTTTAGGGTCGTTTATAACAGTTTTATCAAGGCGGTATTCATTTGTGCCTACCATACTTGCAGCTTGCAACAATGGGTGCATTTGGTCTGGTGAGATGTATAGCATGCTGTAAATCAAATTGTCGTCAGCGCCAGATTGCCCATCGTGGGCCATGTCTGGGTTGAAGCTTATTACGTTACCGGAATGGCTTTTGTGGAACTCACCATTGCAGGAGAAATGTTGCTCACCGTTACAGGTCGCACCAAAGCTATATTCTTGATGAGTATGTCGGCTGTAGGAAAAATTGCTCATTTGGGCATCAAGCAAACTAACACCTGTCAGCGCTTTACTTTGGCAATATTCGAATTGGTTGTTTTCCGCCATGCTATTCTACGTGAGCTAAAGTTGGTTGAGGGTCGAACTTCATTTTGGCCCCCTTGGTAATTTTATCGACTATTTTTCGATCTGCGCGTATTCCGATCCCAACAAGATTTGCCGATTGCGCCGAATATTTCGCAAATTCTGCGCGGTTAGCCTCATCATACCCAGTTTTAAACATTTCTTCAATGAAGGCTGAGGTTTTGATCTGGCGGCTCAACGCTTTGCCGTGGATTTTCTTCATGACGCTGCTAGGTGCCGATAAAATGATCATTGGCTGCTTTGAGAGACCATTGAAGACATTGCCGTCCTTGTCGAAATAATCTTCGCCGATCAGATTTCTGTGTTGCCCTACCACGCCACTTGTGAGAAATGCGCAGACGTTCAGCCATTGCCAGATTTGTAAATCATCCCGCAATACAAGTGCAATTTTCGTTTCAAATTCCATAAGGAGCTCATCTCAATAACCGTTGTGTATAGCTTATAGCATAGGGAAAACACTCAGTGATATCTTGAACGATATTGCTGTTTTATTGCGATAAGAAAGATAAGACCCTCATTTCGTTTTCTGCCCAAGCGCTGGAACTAAGTTGGTGGAAAGGGTTAGACAAAAATAAATTTCAATGTAAACATTGAGACAAACCCTAACCCCATTGTCGCCACCACATTGTTGGAAATAACAGCCACAATGAGAGCAAGTGCCGCTGCCACCCATGTCAGCGCATTGGCATCTGACAGAGATGAGGCAATAAGCGCCACAATGAGGCATCCCGGCAAATCACCCAGAAATTTATTGAGACCTGCGTTCTGGCTGACAATTTGGCCGCATACCAATCCAACAAATCTGATTGAATAGGCGCCAACGGCCAAAATTGCGATCAATAACCACTGAGTGTCAGTCATTTTTTCTGTGCCCTTTAAAATGGTGAGCAAATGCAGTTAAAGCGACGCCTGAAATGCTGCCCATGAGAATGGCAAATGCGTTATCAACTGAGAATTTGATGAGCCCTATAGTGACCATGAATGTGACAATCCAGGGCATGGCATCTTGCAGTCCTCGCCACATGGCCCGCGCCATGGCGATAAATGCCGCTGTGAAGGCGAAACCAAGCCCGTATTCGGTGAGATCTGGTATGGATTTTCCGATCAAAGCGCCAGTTGCGGTGGAGATAGTCCAAACCAAAAGCATGGTTAGCCCCGATCCCATAAGGAAGGGCGCTCCTACTGATTTATCCTGAGCCCGTTTTGCAAATGTTAAAGCCCAATTTTCATCGCCCGTAATATGAATGGCGAGCAATCGCTGAGGCAGCGGGATCACTCTCAAGATCGGATTGAGGGATGCAATAATCCCAATATACCGCAAGTTTAAGGCAAGACCAGCAAGCGCGGCCCCGACAATAAAGCCTTCTGAGGCGAATTGTTCGACTGCAACAATTTGGGACGAACCTGCATGAACGGAAGCGCTCATGAGAGCTATTCCCCACCAAGGGAAGTCCAACTGAGCAGCCAGCACGCCAAAGGCGAAACCGTAGGCCCCCGCACCTGCGGCTAAGGGCAGAATGCATATAAATCCGTATTTCATTTGTATTGCCTATCATCACCATTTTAGTAGGTGATAGACTAATAAATGTGTTTGATTGTCGGTGATCAAAATTGTATAGATGCTGATCGGTATGCATCAATATTTTATGAAATTTTGGAGTTATGTGTCATGGATGACGTTGATCGTCGAATTTTGACGGAAATTCAACTGGATGTTCGAACCCCCATATCAAAGCTCTCAGAAAAAGCCAATGCTTCCACTGCATCGGTGCAGCGCCGCCTAAAGCGCTTACGAGACGATGATATCGTTAAATCTGAAGTTGCCGTCGTAGATCCAGAGGCGGTGGGGTACGAAGTAACGGCCGTGATATCTGTGGATCTGGAGCGAGACCGTATGGATGAGGTTGATGCGTTTAAGCGCCGGGCAAAGGCAGAACCGCAAGTTCAGCACTGCTATTGTGTTGCAGGCGGCGCGGATTACATTCTGATCGTGATTGCCAAAAATATGAAAGATTATGAAGCCTTCACCCATCGATTTTTCTTTAATGACAGCAATGTGCGCAGATTTCAAACCTCTATCGTGGTTTCGCGGGTTAAGACGACGACGTTTGTGCCCTTACTGCCATTGGACTAATCTGGGGCCTGTTGTTATTACTCAGCCAAAAGTGGGGACATCACGTTTGAGATCAGGTTGGTCATGAAGGAAGGTGATGGATATTTGGGCGCGAAGATCCCCATCACTTCGGTCAGGCATTTCACGATCAAGTTGTGGATCAAATGATGACTGTTCTAGACTAGCAAGGAAGCTGTCAATATTATTGGCGGGAAATTCAAAATTGATCGTCGCTGCTATGTTTGAAAATAGTGTGTGATTAACAATCCATCCATCACTGGCGCTGATAGCGCTACTGACCCTGGCGATTGCATCGTTTCGTTCGATCTTCGTCATAATTGAAACGCTTAAAAAATCCCGTTTCATATTCCGGCCTCTTTCCTAAAGAGCTTTGGCAAGCATGGAGATTTCAGTTTCGCTAAAGACCTGTATGCCATGCTTAATCAACAGTGCTGTCACAACTCCCATACCGATAGTTTTTCGCCCAGTAAACGATCCATCATAGATGAAACTACTGCCGCAAGACGGACTGTTTTCTGTGAGTAGGGCGAAATGACAGTTGTTGTCTTGAGCCATTTTGAGGGCGAGTTCCGCCCCTTGTATAAATGCGGCTGTTTCGGTCTTCCCATGGCTGTCTACGATAGATGCCCTGCCACCTAAAACATCGTCACCTGACAACCCGCCCGTTATCTCACATGGGAGGCGCGGTGCCGAAAAACTTGCCATTATTTCTGGAAAAGCTACCACCAGACGCCCTTCATCACTCCATGTTTTTAGCAGTGAATTGTCCAGTAATTTCCCGTTACCGTCATATCGAACAGGATGGCCAAGTAAGCAGGCACTTATGAGGAGTTTGGGGTTTTGATTGTCTGATTGCATTTCACAGAACTACGTCATTGGGAGAAGACAGGCAAGAGCTGGATCAATAGTCTGATTTTGATACCTTACTGCGGTGTTTCTTTATCACGTCCAGAATTATCTATTTGAGCGATATTATCGAGAAGCACCTTTTGAAGGTCGCTTTGGTTGTCATTAAGCTGCTGTATAAACTCGCCTGGTACCTCTGTCTCAGCATCATATTTTTCTGACCACTGGATAATACTGAGCATTATTGGCATTAAGGCCAAGCCTTTTTCTGTGAGCCTATAAATTTTTTTCGACTTTTTTACAGGGTCAATTTGCTTTTCAATAATACCATCATTCTCAAGCTTAAGGAGGCGATCCGCGAGAATGTTGGTAGATATCCCTTCGCCTGCTTCTAAAAACTCACTGTAATAGCGCCTGTCCTTAAACATGATGTCACGAATTAACATCAAGGACCATTTGTCGCCGAAATTCGCTGAAGCATAGCGGATAGGGCAGCCTCGCCACACAACTGATTTAGCATTTGTCATTGTTTAATAATAACCCAAAAAAGTAGCACTTGCAATTTGCAAGTGAATGCGTGATATTTTAACTTGCAAAAAACAAGTAAATTATGGAGTTCCATTTTGGTTAAACATATTTTGACGATAATTGCCTTTATTATCGTAACCTTCACTGTGCAAGGTCTCTCCCATTTTGTCATTAACAAAGCCCATTTTGACGCCATCAGTTTTGCAAGGGCAGAACCGATCATGGCGTTAGGTTTTTTAGTTATGACTATTGAAGGAGCAGTCATTTCGGGCGCTTTATCCTCATGGATGGGATCCAATGTGACGATCAAAAATAGCTTGATTGTATCATATGCTTTTGGACTGTTTCTTGGGTCCTACATTGCCTTCACTGAGCCTGCAAAATATGAGGTGGTCTCAATAGGGAGTTGGGTTGCTGTCGAAGGACTAGCGAGCCTAATACAGTTTGGGGTTTTTGGTATATTGATGGGAATTATCCACAAAAAATTCTCAAAGACCAGAAGCCTAATAGTCTGATTTAGAAACCTTACCGCGGTTTTTCTTGGTCGTGCCACGTTGTGTTTTTTTATCCATTCGTTTGAGTTTAGACGAATAAGTTGGTTTGGTGGGTTTGCGTCTTTTGGGAACGATCGTGGCTTTTTGGATAATTTCAATGAGCCGGTCCCGGGCGTCGGCGCGGTTCCTATCCTGACTGCGATGGGATTCTGCGGTGATGATCAGAACGCCGTCTTTAGTCATCAGGTGACTGGCGATTTGACCCATTCGAAGCAGCATGGTTTCTGTAATAGCAGGAGATGATTTGGCATCAAAGCGCAGTTGCACCGCTGTGGACACCTTGTTTACATTTTGCCCGCCGGGCCCGGATGACCGGATGAAGCTCTCATCAATTTCATCGTCATCAATAAGGATGGTGTTGGTGATTTTCAGCATAGGTCATACATAGCAGTACTTTGCAGGTTTGCCAGTGCGGATTTAAAAAAGAATTCTGTAATTTTGATCAAATAAACCATAACATAGAATTGATCATACATGTATACGCCTCTCTTGACTTTCGCAAAACACTGCTAACCGGTAACCCATCATGAGTAGCCCTCAGAATATTACCCACAGACGGGTTTTGCATATTGCACTCCCCATCGTAATATCCAACGCCACAGTGCCAATTTTGGGGGCTGTTGACACTGGTGTTGTGGGCCAGATGGGCCTTGCGGCCCCAATTGGCGCGGTTGGTATTGGGGCGATCATTCTTTCAGGTATCTATTGGGTGTTTGTGTTTTTACGCATGGGAACATCTGGTCTAACTGGACAGGCCCTAGGTGCCGGCGATGATGTTGAAGTAAAGGCGTTGCTCGCCCGTGCCTTGTTAATTGGGGGCAGTATTGGCGCGCTGATAATTTTGTTTCAAGTGCCGCTAATTTGGGGGGCCTTTCAAATCTCTCCAGCTTCTCGCGAGATTGAGGCATTGGCAAAAACCTATCTGCAAATTCGGATATTTTCAGCTCCCGCCGCAATTGCGCTGTTAGGGGTCGCTGGCTGGTTAATTGCGCAAGAGAGAACGCGGGCGGTGCTCCTCCTCCAGCTCTGGATGAATGGGACAAATATTGGTCTTGATCTTTGGTTTGTGCTGGGACTTGATTGGGGCGTTACAGGTGTAGCATATGCAACCTTCATCGCCGAATGGAGCGGATTGGCACTTGGATTATATATATGCCGTGATGGGTTTTCAAAGGCGGTTTGGTTTAGCCGAGGCCATGTTCTAAATAAGGAACGGCTTCGGACGATGGCGGCTTTGAATGGAGATATATTTATTCGCTCAATCTTAGTGCAGGCGATATTTATTTCGTTCATCTTCTTTAGCTCAAGCATCGGCGATGTGGAGCTGGCAGCCAACCAGATCTTGATGCAATTTCTATATATTACGGGTTTTGCGCTGAACGGGTTTGCATTTGCCGCAGAAGCGCTGGTTGCGCAAGCTGTGGGGGCGGGAGCGCGCAGCAAGTTGCGGCGAAGCGCTTTGCTGACGAGTTTCTGGGGCATGAACTGCGTATGTCTTTTGGCGGTCGTGTTTTTTGTTTTCGGCGGTATGATTATCGATGTAATGACGACCGCGGTTGATGTCCGGATGACTGCACGCGTTTATCTAATTTATATGGTTGCCGCGCCGATCATCGGTGTTGGGGCTTGGATGTTCGATGGGATTTTTATTGGCGCAACCAGATCTGCCGATATGCGTAATATGATGATCGTAAGTGCGATTGTGTATTTTTCCGCGCTCTACATTCTGATGCCGATTTTTGGTAATCACGGATTATGGGCGGCTTTGTTGATCAGTTTATTGGCGCGAGGTGTAACCCTTGGTTTTCGGTATCGCGCTTTGGAAGCGGCGGTCGAGCCTAGTTAAACAAACACGTGCCCTTAATAGAAAAGAAAAGGGCTCGAAAATCGAGCCCTTTTTTTTAAAGCATCGCCGCAAGAACACGGTCTGGCGGGGTATGACCATCAGCGAAGGTCTTAATATTGATAATGACTTTTTCGCCCATATCAATTCGCCCTTCAATAGTTGCTGATCCCATATGGGGCAGCAGAACCACGTTATCCAATTCCAGGAGTTTAGGGTTTACTGCAGGCTCATGTTCAAATACGTCAAGGCCAGCACCGGCAATATCACCGCCGCGAAGCATTCGGGTTAGAGCGTTTTCGTCCACCACTTCACCGCGAGATGTATTCACCACGTAGGAATGTTTTTGGAGCAGCTTCAACCGGCGTGAGTTGAGCAAATGGAAAGTCCCCGGTGTGTGCGGGCAGTTGATAGAGACAATATCCATCCGCGCCATCATTTGATCGAGGCTTTCCCAGTATGTTGCCTCCAGCTCTTCCTCGATGTAATCGGGGAGTTTGTTCCGGTTGTGATAATGAATAGACAGGCCGAAGGCTTTGGCGCGGCGGGCAACGGCTTGTCCGATGCGGCCCATGCCGACGATACCGAGGCGCTTTCCCCAAATCCGGTGACCCAACATGCTGGTCGGAGACCATCCCTGCCAGTTACCGCTCCGCATCATTCGCTCGCCCTCTGTCAGGCGGCGAGGGACGGCCATAATCAATGCCATGGTCATGTCGGCTGTATCTTCAGTTAAGACACCAGGTGTATTGGTCACTGTAATGTTGCGCTGACGAGCTGTGGCTAAATCAATATGATCAACACCAGTACCAAAACTTGCAATGAGTTTTAGGTTTGGGTTGCTTTGGCTCAACACGCCAAGATCGATTTTGTCTGTCACTGTTGGAACAAGGACATCAGCAATGCTAACCGCTTCAACAAGTTCGGCTTGTGTCATTGGTTTGTCGTCGTGATTGAGACGTGTGTCAAAAAGTTCCATCATGCGAGTTTCAATCGCATCAGGCAGTTTTCGAGTTACAACAACAACGGGCTTCTTTTTCGGCGTATCTGACATTTAAGGCCTCTC
>CAJXWA010000065.1 GCA_913062525.1 uncultured Alphaproteobacteria bacterium
GGTACTGCTCTAGCTGCACATGGAGCTGGTGCTATGGAGACAGCAGTATTTAGTGCTTTGACATGGCAGAGGTCACAAGTTCGAATCTTGTTACACCCACCATTTATCCCAATGACTTAGCGAAATTTATAACTCTTATGCTTACCGCGGCAACACCTGGAGATTGATTGTTTAATTCGACTTGGTATTTTGGGGTGTCTTAGGCGTTGTATTCGCGATCAAGTTTTTCCTTCTAGTCTATGATCACATTTGTAGATGATTTTTTCACATTTCAGTTTCTATTAACAAACTGTTGACCAACCTTCTATCTGTGCCCTAAAGTTCTACCCCTGATTTATTTGAATGGGTAAAAATGTCCTATAGGATTGTTGAAGACGCCATAATTGATACGGGTTTGGCGAGTTTGGTTTTGTTGCTCAAGTTTTTGGGGCTTACTGTTGATCCTGAACAAATAAAACACCAATATTCTATTGCTGCACCAAAGGCGGATTCAAAGCCGAAAAAAGCGGCAGAAGCCGCGACAATTGTTGCATGGCTGATGGATTTGATCGTCTCTTTTGGCGGTCAACAAGAAGCCGCAAAAGAATTACGCGAAACTGTTCTAAAGGGGCAAAAAATTAAAAGCCTACAACCTGCTCCAGATGGCGTTGGCATGGCGGTGGTTGAGTGGTGACTATTTCGAATTTCAGTTTGGTTGGATGTTTGATTTCAGGTTTGATTTTTTACTTTTTGCAAACTGAATTTGGAGTGAGTTTTGAATTTGTGGATTACTTAATTGGCAGTGACGGTTTTGAGTATTTGATCAGTACAAAAGAATCTATTTGTCGTTATGACGCTGAAAAATATTGCCCGGATGGGTTGCAAGTACCGCTGCGAACTTTGCTGGCGATCGCGATGATCGGGGGAGGAATTAGTTGTTTCCTGATTATAATCAATTTTCTTCACCCCAGATTCAAATTAAAGCCAGGATACATGTATACGGCTGAGAATTTTGAACCTTCAAATTTGTTTTTAACTCTCTTGGTTTTTGCTATTTGCATATTCGGTGGAGCGGCTATTGCCGTTTATTTACCGACGGGAAGTCATGCGAGCCGAAGTATGCACACGTTGAGTGTTCTAGTTTTTTCAGTTGCAGGCAAGTTTTGGTTTTTTTCAATGTGGTCTGGATTGGCTTGATTCTAGCCGGGATAGTTGAGCTTTTTATGCTGTTTGAAGCGTATAGAAAAATAAAATTATTAGGGGATGAGAATGAGTGATGAAGATAACAATGGTTCATTGCCGATAGTTGATTCAATCAACTTGGCTTTTGAAGCTATAAAAATTGGAAACAGCATTCAAGAATTCGCCTATCCGGTTCTTAAGCAGAGTTTTTTCGATCTCAGTAGCATAGCTGGAAATGTCAAGTTTACAGCAGTGCCGCAAGTTCTGTAGCACCTATGCTTGGTTAGCCACTACATACCTCGAATGGTCGCTTTCAAAGCTATTTTTTGTCTCTCAAAAAAGTATGATCATTCAAGGATCAAGTGGAACGCTTGGTTCCGCTTCGTCATATATATCAGATTTCCATTTTGGCGATGATTTGACCTTCGGCGACGGTGTCGCCTTCTTTGACTAGGATCTCGAGCAGCTTGCCGTCTTCTGGGACATCTACTGGGATTTCCATTTTCATGCTTTCGAGGATAATAATCGCATCGTCTTCATCGAGAGATTGGCCGATTTCGGCTTCGATTTTCCAGACTTTGCCTGCGATTTCGCTTTTTACGTCGATAATTGCCATTTTCCCACACTTCTTTCTGTTGATTTTCGGGACCTTCATGTTTTCACAAGAGGCACCGGAAACCAACAGAAAATTAAAGCGTGCGGAATTTAGCCAGTAATGCTTTTAGACATTCTCTTACGCTCAGTCGGGTTCAAGAAGCGTTTGCGCAAGCGCACAAAGTTTGGTGTTACTTCTACCAACTCGTCGTCGTCAATGTAGGCAATTGCTTGCTCTAGGGACATCTTACGAGGCGTTGTCAAGCGAACAGCTTCATCCGTGCCAGATGCACGAACGTTTGTCAGTGCTTTGGCTTTCAGCGCGTTCACTTCCAAATCGTTAGGGCGGTTATGCTCACCAAGGATCATGCCTTCGTAAACTTCGACGCCAGCACCGATAAAGAAGAAGCCACGCGCTTCAAGATTGAAGATAGCGAACGGTACAGATTTACCAGTACCATTTGCAATAAGAACGCCATTACGACGACCTGGAATTTCACCCTTATGCGGAACATAAGAATGGAAGATACGGTTCATGATACCGGTACCGCGTGTATCTGTCAGAAACTCGCCGTGATAGCCAATAAGTCCGCGTGTTGGGCAGATGAAGGTAATCCGTGTTTTCCCGCCGCCAGAAGGACGCATGTCAGTCATTGTGCCCTTGCGAGCAGCAATCTTCTCAACAACCGCACCAGAGTATTCTTCATCAACATCCACAACCACTTCTTCAAGCGGCTCTAGTGTAGCGCCAGTGTCTTCGTCTGTGCGGAACAAAACGCGGGGACGGCTAATGGAAAGCTCGAACCCTTCACGGCGCATTGTTTCAATCAAAACGCCCAATTGAAGCTCGCCGCGACCAGAGACAATGTAGCTGTCGTCTTTTTCGCTATTTTCAACGCGAATAGATACGTTACCTTCAATTTCTTTCATCAAGCGATCGCGAATAACACGGCTTTGAACTTTGTCGCCGTCCCGTCCTGCAAGTGGTGATGAGTTGATGGCAAATGTCATGGAAATTGTTGGTGGGTCAATTGGAAGCGCGTCAAGGGCAACTGTCTCTTCAGGTGTACCTAAAGTATCTGCCACCGTTGTTTTTGATAGACCAGCGATGGAGACAATGTCACCTGCGCGGGCTTCGGTAATGGGTTCGCGTTCAAGACCGCGGAATGCCATGATTTTTGTCGCGCGAGCATCTTCAATTTTTGTCCCGTCAGGGGAGAGGCCTTTAATGGCATCGTTTGTTTTCAAGACACCAGATTCTACACGGCCAGTTAGCAAACGTCCAAGGTATGGGTTGCTTTCAATGGTCGTGATCAACATCCGGAATGGCGCGTCTTCATCAACTACTGGCGCAGGTACATGTTTCGCAATCAGTTCGAACAAAGGGTCTAGATCGTTTCTTTCAGAATCCATCTCCGCTGCGGCCCAGCCTTCTTTGGCTGAAGCGTAAAGAACTGGGAAGTCCAACTGATCTTCGTTTGCATCAAGAGCTACCAACAGATCAAAGCACTCGTCTAAAACTGCTTCTGGGCGACCGTCGGGGCGATCCGCTTTGTTGATCAATACAATGGGCTTAAGTCCCAGTTTTAGGGCCTTTTGCGTTACGAATTTGGTTTGTGGCATTGGGCCTTCAGCGGCGTCCACAAGGACAACAACGCCATCAACCATGCTCAAGATACGTTCCACTTCACCGCCGAAATCGGCATGGCCCGGTGTATCCACAATGTTCATACGTATTCCGTTCCACTCAACGGAAGTACATTTTGCGAGAATGGTAATGCCACGCTCACGCTCCAAATCGTTGGAGTCCATGGCACGTTCTGCCACCTGTTGGTTGTCGCGAAATGTCCCGCTCTGTTTAAGCAGTCCATCCACAAGAGTGGTTTTCCCATGGTCAACATGGGCTATGATGGCAACGTTACGAATTTCCATGATATCTTTTACAATCGCTAAATGAAGGGCGCGCGCAGTATAGCGGCGGCGGCGCATATAGCAAGCCTCCTCTGAACTTTCATAAAAAACCTCTAATGCACGCGCCTAAGAGGTCTGTTTTGCTTCCCTTGAGAACCATGATGTATATGTAAAACCGGGCGGGTGAAACGCAATGGCGGACCAGATAAGTTTCCGGTGTGCACCATAATATCGACGAACAACTTTTAAGCCTGCATCTCCCTCGGTGACCTGCAATTTTTCTGCCATTGAAGCAGAAAGCTGGTGGGGAAAGATGTCTTGGGCGACTTCTGATACCTGCTCGCCGTAGCCTTCTTGAAGCAATTCATGGGTAATTAATGCAGGCGTTTTTGCAATGATTTCGATGAGATCCAGATGGCTCTCTTGAAAATAAAGATACAACAGAGCATCTGGCGCGGCGGCGATTTCTGGGGTTCTTAATAAGCAGACCCGCCACCAGTTTTCTCTGATCGCGCTGTGAATAAGCTCTGCTTCAACTGTACTTAAAGTGAGTTGCTCGCAATCAAGTTGGGTTATGCAAGACTGGGGCCCATGCTGGATAAGCTCTCCCATGGTTCCAACTTTTTGGACAAATTGTTTGGCGCCGCCTTTGGATCTGACAATTGTGCCAGACCCCCGGCGACTAAATGCAAGTCCCCAATCCTGCAGCAGGCCAATTGCATTTCGGATGGTTTGCTTGCTAGAGGCAAACTCACAGGCAAATGCAGCCTCCGTTGGTAGCTGGCTTCCAATTTCATATTGCCCGTTCTTAATTCGCTCTTTTAGGGCGTTGGCAATGGTCAAATATTTGGGTTCGATTGCTTTTTTTAACATAATGTCATTTTTACTCAAAAACCTAGAACGCGCCTTCGGGCATATCTATTGTTGTTGTATCGATGGATTTTATTAAATGCGCCCAAGGGGTAACTCGGCAAAGTTCATATTTGAAAAAATACCGGCATGTATTTATTTTTCCTGTATAGAAGTTTTTATCGTCCTCTGAAAGCTCTTCAGACAAATTGGCCGTCGCGGCAAGGGCTTGTTCCAGCCATTTCCACGCTATGACAACATGGCCGAACATATCAAGGTACACCGTGGCATTGGCAAGCGCTGTATTTACATTCCCTTGTTGCAGCTCCGCTCCGACGGTTTGCGTAACTTGAATAACCTCTTCGAGTGCGCTTTGCAGCAATTCAGAATATTCGTTGAGGACTTCATCCTTTTGAGCAGCCTTTATGGTTTGGCCGATTTTTGAGGCCACGAGTTTTAGGCCAGCACCATTATTCAACATGACTTTGCGGCCCAAAAGATCAAGTCCCTGAATACCGTGGGTTCCCTCATGGATTGGGTTCAGCCGGTTGTCCCGATAATATTGCTCCACCGGATAGTCGCGGGTGTATCCGTATCCGCCTAGAATTTGAATGGCGTGTTTGTTTGCTTCAAGGCAGAACTCACTAGGCCAGGATTTTACGATTGGCGTGAGTGTATCAAGTAGCAGCGATGCTTCTTGGCGGGCGGCATCATCAGGGGCAGTGTTCTGCTCGTCAACCAATCGTGCTGCGTAGAGGCAGAGAGAAAGTCCCCCTTCAACGGCCGCTTTTTGTGCGAGCAATAACCGTTTGATATCGGCATGTTCAATAAGCATCAATTGTTTAGATGTTGGATCTTTCCCATCCGGATGACGACCTTGAGGGCGGTTCTTTGCGTAATCCAAACTGTAGAGGTAACCTGCATACCCAAGGCTAACAGCGCCTAATCCTACGCCAATTCGGGCCTCGTTCATCATGTGGAACATGTAGAACAGGCCTTTGTGCTCCTCGCCGATAAGATAGCCAACAGCGCCGTCATCTTCGCCAAAATTGAGCAATGTATTTGTCGTGCCGCGGTAACCCATTTTATGGTTTAGGCCGGCGAGAGTGACGTCATTTCGCTTGCCAACTGAGCCGTCCTCGTTCACTAAGAATTTAGGGACAATAAACAAGGATATGCCTTTAACGCCATCTGGTCCGTCCGGTATTTTTGCAAGAACTAAGTGGATGATGTTTTCTGAAAGTTCATGTTCTCCGGCCGAGATCCACATTTTATTTCCGGTTATGCGGTAAGTGCCGTCAGCCCCTGGGATCGCTCGTGTTTTTATATCCGAAAGAGATGAGCCCGCTTGTGGTTCTGATAAACACATCGTCCCAAAGAAACGCCCCTCAATCATAGGCTCCATAAAGGTTGTTTTTTGAGCATCTGAGCCGTACGCCCGGATAACGTTTGAAGCGCCAGTTGTCAGGAACGGATATCCGGCGGTTCCCACATTGGCGCTTGTGAAAATGGCGCTGGCCGCCATGGCGACAGTGGCTGGGAGTTGCATCCCGCCCACATCATAATCATGTTGCGCGCCAATAAATCCAGCATCCAGATAAGCGTCTAATGCTTCCTGCACCTCTGGTATCATTGTAACTGTTTTACCGTCGAAAGTTGGTTCGTTCTGGTCGCCTTTTTGGTTGTGGGGAGCGAATAACTCACCCGCAATTTGGCTGGCGGTTTCAATTACAGCCTTAAAGACTTCTGTGTCGTGATCCTTGAACCGGTCCCGCGTGCATAATTCCCCTACATTTAACATTTCGTCTAAGTTGAATAGTAAGTCGCGATTGCTGATTGTCGGTACGGACATTTTTTTCTCTTCTTATTTCTGAACAAGCTGATTTTTCTATATTTTTATTGTCTTAGTTTAGCACGCTTGGGTGGGAGAGTATTTAATTTTGTACGCCAAATGCAACAACAGTATTTGGAATCTTCAAGTTTATTTTTGATTTCAAAGATCTGTTGGCAAACGAGATGAAAAATGGAATAGTAGCGACATAGTGTGATCGTTATCACTAAAATTTGTATATGTTGTGTGGCGGTCGTCACGAAATCGAACTGCCCTGGAGAATAAGCATGATAGTCATTCCGTCTGCACCAATGCGGAATAATAAAATAGCATCTGTTTACGTAAATACGGTGTTTTCAGAAGAAGAATGCGACCAAATCCTCGCCTCGTTGAATGAAAAGAAGTGGGAAGAGGCAATGGTTGGCGGCATCAATGAAAAAGGTGTTTTCTCTGTAGAGAAAGAATGCCGGAGTAATTTCCAGCAAACCGTTCCAGTGGATGAACACGAGTTTCCTCTAAACCGTATTGCAGAAGAAATTAGCACCGCAAACTCAACGCTTTGGCGATTTGACTTGGGCGGCTTTGCCAATGACGATTTGCCTTGGATAATGAAATACAGCCGGCAAGGTGACCATAACGATTGGCATGTGGATCTCGGGCAGGAAGCGACGGCATCTCGCAAGCTCGGCTTTTCGCTTCAACTTACTGAAGGCGATGAATATGACGGTGGTGACCTTGGGTTCCATCGTATTAAAAAAGATCGCAAAGATCTTACCCGAAAAGGAACTTTGATCGTATTTCCAGCGTTTTGGCTGCATAGAATAGCGCCCATGACAAAAGGGGCAAGAAATGTCGTTGTGGGTTGGATTCACGGGCCGAGTTTCAGGTAAGGAGTATATAAAATGAACAAAATTTCTTTATTGCCGTTACGAAATGCAGATGTCTCGCTATCTATGCATTGGCCTGTATTTTCAGCTGAAGAATGTACTGAAATTGTCGCCCAATCAAAAGGGGCAGAGTGGCAAGCTAAACTCCCTGTTGGTCCGGGGAATGTAAGTGTTTTTCCAGATGCAACCGAAGTAAAACATGTTGAATATCAGTCGTTGAGGCTTGGTAAAAATGGATACCCGCTCGATCAAATTAATTTTGGGGTTAGTCAGGTTAATTCAGATGGCTGGCGCTTTGAGCTTACGGGTATTCCTGCGGACGATATGCCCCGCATGGTTCGGCAGAAAAAGGGCGGTGCTGAGAGTGACGCTTGGCACAGTGATCTTGCTGCGTCTTTCACGTCATCTCGCAAATTAAGCTTTATTCTTCAACTGACCGACCCCAATAATTATGAAGGTGGTGATGTGCTTTTGCATAACACACCTGAGCAAGCCGCAGGGTTTCGCGAGCAAGGCACACTCATTGTCTTCCCATCTTATTGGTTGCATAAGGTTACGCCTGTGACCAAAGGAACACGCCATTCAATTGTGGGATGGATGCACGGTCATAGCTTCCGCTAGAGGCTACCCCCAAAGTTCGGAGCTTGGGGGATGCATCACACTTTCATCAAACTGAATGCCGTTTGGCCGGTCTTTATCAAGTAGTAGAGGACCGTCCAGATCAACAAACCGTGCAAAGCCGCCAAGCTGCATTGCGGGAGCCATTCCCAAGCTTGTTCCCAGCATGCATCCTACCATTATTCCAAGGCCAAATTCTTTTGCCGCTTGAGCAAGTTGCAAGGCTTCGGTGAGACCGCCCGTTTTATCGAGTTTAATGTTGATATAATCGTAATTGGCAGCGATTTGATCTAAAGTTGACGTGTCGTGGCAACTCTCGTCCGCACAGATGGGAACGGGCCGTGCCATATTCCCAAGTTCCATGTCTTCGCCAGCGGGTAGTGGTTGTTCAATGAGCTCAACGCCCAAATCGGCCATAATGGGGAAATAACTTTCCATCATTTTTACTGTCCACGCTTCATTGGCATCAATGATCAATCGCGTCTTTGGGGCAAATTCCCGAACAGCTTGTACCCGTTCAATATCACCTTCCCCTGCGAGTTTAAGTTTGATCAATGGCCGGTGAGCATTATGTTCTGCTGCAATTCCCATTTTTTCAGGCGTATCTAACGAAAGAGTGTATGCTGTGATTAAAGGGCCGGGGGCCGTGATACCAACAAGTTCACTAACGCTTTTTCCCGATAGCTTTGCCTTCAAGTCCCACAAGGCGCAATCCACAGCGTTGCGCGCAGCACCTGAGGGTAGCAGTGATAGAAGGTCCATATTATCTGCGCCGTGGGAAATCGCATCCCGCACTGTGGAGATTTCATCCAAAACCGTGGAAGGGCTCTCACCATAACGCGGGTAGGGGACACATTCTCCGCGCCCGGTTATACCCTCTTCTGTAATCTCGACGATAACCACATCAGCGGCCGTTTTAACGCCGCGGCTAATTCGGAAACTTCCCCGAATAGGCCAGCTTTCTCGAAATGCGACTAATGATCGTTTTGCCATTAGAGTGCATCTACAATAGAGGCAACACCCGTTCGGTATGCATCAACACAGGGAAGTCCATGTTCTTTTTCAAGGTCTTGAAGAAGCTTGTCGCCTTCTTCTACAGACAAGCCAGAAGTGTTGATGCTGATGCCAACAAACTTCGCATCTTTGTTGGTAAGGCGAGCGGTTGTTAGATTCAAAGCCATACATTCTTTCAAATCAGGTAATTGCTTGTGCGGAATGCCGCGCATATGAGCGCGGGTAGGCTCATGACATAGGACAAGTGCATCGGCTTGCGCACCGTGCAGTAGACCCAAGCTTACGCCTGCGAAGGATGGATGGAACAAAGATCCTTGTCCTTCAATAATATCCCAATGATCAGCATCATTTTCTGGTGACAAGACTTCAACAGCTCCTGAAATGAAGTCAGCAACAACAGCATCGATTGAGATGCCAGTTCCAGCAATAAAGATACCTGTTTGGCCAGTAGCTCTAAAATCACACTTTATGTCGCGGGCCTTCATTTCTTTTTCAATGGCAAGGGTTGTGTACATCTTGCCAACAGAACAATCTGTACCAACGGCTAAAAGGCGTTTCCCTGATCTTGGGGTTCCTTTACCAGTTGGGACATCTTCACTGGGATGGCGAACATCGAATAGTTTCCGGCTAAGTCGGTCTGCAGCCTGTTTCAGTTCTGGAATAGAGGATAGGCGAATGTGAAGGCCGCTGGCGATATCCATGCCAGCCTCCATTGCCTCGATAATACTGTCAATCCAATGCGGGGGAAGAAAGCCACCAGAATTTACAATTCCAATGACCATTGTTTTGGTGCCGTTTTCAGCAGCTTCCTTAATGGTAATATCCTTAATGCCCAAATCTGCCTGACAACCAGGCAAACGCATTTGACCGAGACACCATTCCGGACGCCAATCAACAATCCCTTGAGCGGTTTTTGCGCCAAGTTGGTCAGGGACGTCACCTAAAAACATTAAATATGGATGTTGCATGCTATTCTGAAATCGCCTTAGTGGCAATTTCCCCTTCTTCTAATTTATTCTGTTCAATGCGTAATTTTTCCATTTCCGCACTCATTGCTGTCATACAATCGTCACTCGCCCATTCACGATGTTCGTTTTTTATGAATGCAGCAGCATTTCGATAGTACATGAACGCGTTAAGCCGACATTTAGCATAGTTGTTATGTGTTCTGACAACCTTGCCAGGGGTCCCCATTACAATGGAATTATCTGGTATCACGGTGCCTTCACGCAGGAAAGTATGTCCTGCGATGATGCAATTGTCGCCGATAACACATCCATCCATAATGGTACTGTTAATACCGATGAGGCAATTGTCGCCAATTGTGCAGCCGTGAATAGTGCAATGATGAGTGACGGAGCAGTGAGACCCAATGTAGGTGCCCGTGGTATCTCCGATATGGATCATGGCGAAATCTTGAATGTTTGTATATGCGCCGATAACAACTTCACGGGTTTCTGATCTAATAACTGAATAAGGCCACATAGATGCGCCTTCCCCCAGTGATACTTTGCCATAAATCAATGCAGAGGGATGAATGAACGTCGCCTCACTAATGGAGACATCGGGGCCAAATCTGCTCATGATCGTTACACATTTCCTGTTGATTTAGATTATTTTTATGCCAGAAAATTCCCAAATCAGAGCGGGAAAATTATTCTACATTTTATCAGGAAGTTGTGGCAGGTCAAACAGATGTTGCGCAGAAATGAGGGGAGCTATTATCGCGTTTATTTACGCTTAGCTCCCGATAGCCCATGGTGAGCGAATGAGCCAGTTTTCCAGTGCTTCTTTTTCTACTGGACGGCTCATATAGTAGCCTTGTGCCACATGGCATCCAAGTCCTGCTAGCATATACCATGTTTCCCGGTCTTCAACACCTTCGGCAACAACGGAAAGATCAAGATTGCGAGCGAGTTCAAGAAGTGTCCGTACAATGACGGCATCATCGGATACTGTGTTCATATTAAGAACAAAGCTTTTGTCAATTTTGATTTCATCTACAGGCAATTTACGGATGTAAGCAAGGGATGTGTAGCCTGTTCCAAAATCATCGATGGAAACCTTTACACCAAGATCATGAAGGCGAGTGACAACATCGGTTGCACGAACAACGTCTGAAATAATTGCACTTTCTGTTATTTCCAGCTTGAGTAATTCTGCTGGAAAACCAGCCTGTTCTAATAGCCTGTTTACAATATCCGGAAAGATTGGGTTGTGCAGGATTAGCGCAGAAATATTCACAGAGACTGTGAGTCGCTTGCCCTTGCTTACCCATTCGGCACCCTGCTTAATCGCAGCATCCAGAACCCAGCGGGTTAGGGGCTCGATACTTCCTGAGCTTTCTGCAAGTGGGATGAAATTGTCTGGGAAAAGTAATCCTTTTTGAGGATGTTGCCATCTGACAAGTGCTTCCACACCAATAACAGTGCTGTCATGCATTCGGATCATTGGCTGATAATGAAGGCGAAGTTGCTTAGCTTCAACTGCATCTGGCAATTCTTGCGACAATTTCAGTTGCTGACGGCGTTCTGTATCTTCTTGTTTCGTATAAACCATAAAGCGGTTTTTGTCGCGTTTCGCGGTGTAAAGTGCCGACATAGCTTTATGAAGAAGCGTGTCTGGCGAATCCTCTTCGTCCAGTTTAGCGATGCCCATTGTCGCGCTAAGCGATGTCGCTTGCCCGTCTAGATAATAGGGTTGGCGTAATTCGTGAGAAAGACGGGCGGCAATTGTCGTGTCGGATATTTTTGAAAGGCCGCGACCAAATAGAAGCAGGGCAAATTCATCATCGCCCATCCGACCGACCAATGATCCTTCAGGAGCAAACTGAACCAACCGTTCAGCAACAGTGGACAGAACTAGATCGCCAAATTCGTGACCTTTACTTTCGTTAAGCCCTTTGAAGCTATCGATATCCAAAATAATAAGGGAGACAGCAGTATTAGCTGCAAGGGCTTTGGCGCTCACTTCCTCTAGCTTGACTTTGAAGGTCGTCCGGCTAACAAGCGATGTTAGGGCATCATAGGAGTGAGAGGTCTTCTGTTGATCGGCGTTTTCTTCTGACTGTGCGTGCAGACGTCTAAGGCGCCCCGCATGAATTACCGTGGCGCTTAACTTGTCAAGGGTAAGGTCTTCGAAGAGGATGCAGTCTGCGGCACCGTGGAGCATGAGGTCGGCTGGGCCGTCGATTATGATCACCGATAGGTGTGGACTAACTTGAGAGTATGTTTCCAAAAATAACACTGTGGCTTCATGGCCAATAGCGTAATTTATAAAAACATATTGAGTGTTGTTTTCTGCAATTTTTGCTGCGAGTTCTTGGCTTGAAGGCGCGTAAGTACCGCAAACTGAAATTGCAAGCAATGTGAGCTTATTTGTCAAATCTTTTTCGGCTTCCACCACAAGCGGAAACATGCTTTGAACATCGTTCAAAGACGCTGAAAATCCCTCTTTATTACGCTTGGCCATTCTTCGTGATACGAGGGGGAATGCCAATGATGTAGTGCCAACTGAAATCAAAATATTGCTCGACTATAAAGACTCAATAAGGAATGAGGGTCCATTCCAATTTGGCGTGAGAATATAGGATAGTGAGTAAAGAAGGTCTTAACCTTTCCGGTAAAGTTGAAATAAAATAGAAAAAATCTCCAGAAAAGAAGAAAGCCGCAGAGCCAAATTTCATTGAATTAAAAATGAACCAAATGGATCATTATAAATTTTTTGAATCATACGTTGCTTTAAATTTTTACTGAGAGTAAGATTTTCTAATATTACGATGAAGTTTGTTATTGGGAACGGTATCAAGAATGCTAGCGGAAGAAAAAGCAGACCTGCTCGTCGATATAGAAGCGAATTATGAGCATCTGAGCCCGCAATTAAAGCAAGCCGCCAGATATGTTTTAAGCGCTCCTGACGAAATTGCTGTCTACTCAATGCGTGAGATTGCGGACCGAGCGTCCGTCAAGCCGCCGACTATGCTTAGGTTGGCGACCAAGCTAAATTATATCAGTTACAATGAATTTAGAGACGCGTTCAGACAAAGGATTTCAGCACCGCAAAGCGGTTATGCCGCGCGTGCTAGGCGTTTACAAGTTCATCAGTCCAAGGATGGAAAACAGGAATTGGTCGCTGAAATGGCCGAGACTGAACACTATAATATACAAAAGACTTTTGAACAGATCGACGCAGAAGATTTTGCGTTGGCAGCTGAAAGTATGGTCGCAGCAGGTACAGTGTTCATTGTTGGTCTTAGAAAATGTTTTTCGCTGGCCACATTCTTCCATTATGCAACGCGGGTTTTACTAAAGCGAAGTCACTTGATAACCGGCACTGGGGGTATGTTCCATGAAGAAGTGTCGCAAATTTCTAGTAAAGACGTTGTCTTAGCTATCGCATTTGAGCCTTACACCTATGAGACGGTTGAGGCTGTCAATGCTGCAAAAAAAGCGGGTGCGACAATTGTCGCTGTGAGTGATAGCACGGTGTCCCCGCTGGCAACAGCAGCGACATATACATTTATCGCTGCAAATCGAAGCCCCTCATTTTACCGGTCGCTCTCAGGGGCCTTACTCATTTTGCAAACACTGGTCGCGGCACTTGTTACTGAACTTGGACCTGCAGCCGTGGACGCATTGGATGGATCAGATCAAAAACTGCGCAAACATAATACATACTGGAATAGTTAGGTTTTAAGATGAGTAACGTATTTCATAGAGCGTTGAAGACAAAATATCCAACCGCTGTGAGCGGCGATGGCGCCTATATTCTTGACACAGACGGAAAGCAGTATCTTGATGCGTGCGGCGGCGCGGCGGTTTCTTGTTTGGGGCATAGCAATCCAGATGTATCCAAAGCCATTAAGGATCAGCTTGATGATATCGCATTTGCGCATTCCGGCTTCTTTACCAATCAGCCCATGGAGGAATTGGCTGATTTCCTAGTTGAGCGTGCGCCTAAAAATTTAGATAAGGTTTATTTCGTCTCTGGCGGATCTGAGGCTGTTGAAGCGGCACTGAAAATTGCACGCCAATATTTTGTGGAGCGGGGAGAGACCAGTAAAGCGCGTTTCATTTCGAGACGGCAAAGCTATCATGGAAATACTCTGGGAGCGTTGTCGGCAGGCGGCAACGAGTGGCGAAAAGAGCCATACAAGCCATTACTGATGCCAGTTAAGCTTATCTCACCATGTTATGCTTATCGGGATAGGCGAGAGACTGAGAGTGAATTTGACTTTGGACAGCGAGTTGCAAACGAGTTGGAGGCTGCAATCCTTGAAGCTGGAGCCGAAAACATTTGTGCCTTTATTTGTGAGCCAGTAGTTGGGGCAACCCTTGGGGCCGTTCCAGCTGTTCCCGGCTATTTCAAACGTATCCGTGAAATTTGTGACACGCATGACGTTTTACTTATTCTTGATGAAGTCATGTGCGGCATGGGCCGAACTGGATCACTTTTCGCGGTTGAGCAAGAAGGCATCTCTCCAGATATTCTAGTTACTGCTAAAGGCTTGGGAGCAGGCTATCAGCCCATTGGGGCCATGATGGTTTCAAAAAGCATTTACGAGACTATCCTTGAGGGAAGCGGCTTTTTTCAACACGGACACACATATATGGGGCACCCCTTAGCCTGTGCAGCCTCACTTGCGGTCCAAAAATACATTACAAAACACAAGCTGCTTGAAAATGTTGTGTCCAGAGGTGCGGAACTTGCTGATGCATTGCGGTCCGAATTTGGCCAGCACCCCTATATCGGCGATATTCGTGGGCGCGGTTTATTTCAAGGGCTAGAAATTGTACAGGATAGAACAACGAAAGATCCGTTTGATCCTGCCCTCAAAATTCACAGCAAAATTAAATCGGCTGCCATGGACGCTGGATTAATGTGTTACCCCATGGGCGGAACGGTTGATGGCAGACAAGGGGACCATATTCTTATTGCGCCTCCCTTTATCCTAACTTCTGACCAAGTGGGCGAAATTGTTGGTAAATTGAAGTGCGCTTTAGATGCGACTTTTACGAATCTGCAATAGATATGAAATTTAAGAAATTGAGAACATAGGGGAAATGAAAGATGATTCTGAAAAAATAAAATGTTTGGGATCAGCATAATTAGTCAGTTTGAGACTTGAAACGAAGGGCAGTTTGGACGCCTAGGCTAGTTAAGAAGCCAAGTCCGTAGGGTTTTGCGAAGATTGACAATAAAGTAACGTGTGCAGCTATTGCGTTTGAGGTGCACGTCAGAGTAGGCTTCGAAAATAGAGTGTTTTTTATCACCTGTCGCCGAGTTCAACGTAACTAGGGTCAGGTTGTATGAGTTTCGTTAAAATCGATGTTGGTAACGTCCACCACAAGGCCGGCCAACAGATCTAAAGAACATCGTAATCTAGTAGTAAGTTTTGAGTTGTCGACGGTTTTCGAACTGTGGGCAGCAAAATTTGAATTTTCCGTGAAACTTTTTATGGGTTTCGGTCGGAAATAATGGCCCGTTGCCGGAATTTTGACGGTAAGGGCAAATTAATCGGAAATTCGCTAAGCGGTTTTCGATATCTAAGACAGGGTGAGGAGAATAAAATGATGAAGGTCTTTTCAATTGCAGCGACTGCTGCAGTAGCTTTGGGCGGTGCGATGATTGTATCTGCGCCAGCTCAAGCAGAAAAATTTATTACAATCGGTACAGGCGGCCAAACTGGTGTTTATTACCAAGTTGGTGGTGCGATTTGTAAGCTGGTTAATCGTGGAACTAAAGACCACGATATCAAATGTACGCATACAACAGGTGGTTCCACGAAAAACATCAATGGTATTCGTGCTAAAAATCTAGACATGGGTGTTGCCCAGTCAGATTGGCAATTCCACGCATACAACGGAACGGCTCCTAAGCAATTCCCAGATGGTGCATTTAAAGAACTCCGTGCTGTATTCTCAGTACATCCAGAGCCGTTTACTGTTGTTGCTCGTGCAGACGCCGGCATCAAAACATTTGCTGATCTTAAAGGTAAGCGTGTGAATGTTGGTAACCCAGGTTCAGGTCAACGTGGTACAATGCAAGTTGTTATGGATAAAATGGGCTGGAAAATGAGCGATTTCGCTCTTGCTTCAGAACTTAAATCTTCTGAGCATTCAGCAGCACTTTGCGACAATAAAATCGACGCATTCGTGTTCACTGTTGGTCACCCAACGGGTAACATTAAAGAAGCAGCATCGACTTGCGACGTGAAACTTATTCCAGTAACTGGTGCCGCAATTGATACCTTGGTTTCTGAGAACGATTATTACGCTAAAGTGTCTGTTAAAGGCGGAATGTATAAAGGGACTGACACTGACACGCCTGTGTTCGGCGTCGGTGCAACATTTGTGTCTTCTACAAACACAGATGATGAAACTGTTTATCAAATCGTAAAAGCTGTTTTTGAAAATTTCAAACGCTTCAAGAAAATGCATCCTGCATTTGCAAACTTGGACAAAAAAGCAATGATCACAAACAACCTTTCAGCGCCTCTGCATCCAGGTGCAGTTCGCTATTATAAAGAAGCT
>CAJXWA010000066.1 GCA_913062525.1 uncultured Alphaproteobacteria bacterium
TTACCACCGGTGATGAGAGCGACCTTACCTGTGAGGTCAAACGCTTTATAGGCCATTCGTGGCTCCTTTATTTTATTATTTCTGCGGATCGATGGGTAGCACAAAGCCGTCTCCGCGCCAAGGAATTGATGTCCAGATTAGCCAGTATGCCGATTATTCGGTGGGTTACATTTTTCATTTTTGCAAAAAGGAAATTTGCGTAAATGCCTGTTATTAAAAGCAATTTAAATACTAGAAGCGATGAGTTTAAAACAAATTCTACGCATATGCAGGGACTTGTGGATGACTTACGTGAAAAGGTAGGAACCATTAAGAAAGGCGGGGGAGAGCGGGCCCGAGACAAGCATTTGTCTCGCGGAAAATTACTGCCGCGCGAGAGAGTTCGGAAACTGTTAGATCCGGGATCGCCATTTTTGGAACTGAGCCAAATGGCCGCTTGGGATATGTATACCGGCGATATTAGCTCCGCCGGTATCATCACAGGTATTGGGCGTGTTTCTGGCCGCGAATGTGTGATTGTCTGTAACGATGCCACTGTTAAGGGCGGGACATATTATCCCATGACAGTGAAAAAACATCTTCGGGCACAGGAAATCGCCGAACAGAATAATCTCCCCTGTATTTATTTGGTGGATAGTGGCGGCGCAAACCTTCCAAACCAACAAGATGTTTTTCCTGACCGGGATCATTTTGGCCGTATTTTCTATAATCAGGCGAACATGTCCGCCAAAGGCATTCCGCAAATCGCTGTGGTTATGGGCTCTTGTACTGCGGGCGGGGCTTATGTTCCTGCTATGTCAGACGAAAGTGTTATTGTTCGCAATCAAGGAACGATCTTTTTGGCTGGTCCGCCACTTGTAAAAGCTGCAACAGGCGAAATCGTCTCATCTGAAGATTTGGGCGGCGCTGATGTGCATTCCAGAACTTCAGGGGTTACCGATCACTACGCTGAAAATGATCTACACGCGCTTGAAATCACACGCAACATTGTTGCCTCGTTAAACCGGCCAAAACCTATGCCGCTGGATATTAAAACTCCAGCGGAACCTTTATACGATCAAAAGGAACTGTTTGGCCTAATCCCGCAAGATACACGGCAACCTTTTGATGTTCGGGAAGTGATCGCCCGTATCGTGGACGGGTCTGAATTTGATGAGTTCAAGAAACTTTATGGCACAACTCTGGTTACTGGATTTGCTCATATTTATGGGTACCCTGTTGGCATCATTGCAAATAACGGCATTTTATTCTCGGAGTCTGCTCAAAAAGGCGCTCATTTTATTGAACTTTGCTGCCAGAGAAATATACCTTTGGTTTTCTTGCAAAATATCACTGGTTTCATGGTGGGGCAGAAATACGAAAGCGGCGGCATTGCAAAAAATGGTGCTAAACTTGTAACAGCTGTTGCAACTGCAAAAGTTCCCAAATTCACGATGATATTTGGAGGATCGTTCGGCGCAGGTAACTACGGTATGTGCGGCCGAGCTTATAGCCCTCGTATGCTCTGGATGTGGCCAAACTCTCGAATTTCGGTGATGGGCGGCGAACAAGCAGCTTCCGTTATGGCCACGGTTAAACGCGATGGCATGGAGTCTCGCGGTGAAAGTTGGAGTGCTGACGAAGAAACAGCATTCAAAACACCAATCCAAGAACAGTATGAAACAGAAGGGCATCCTTACTTTTCAAGTGCCCGCATTTGGGATGATGGCATTATTGACCCAACAGACAGCCGCCGTGTTTTAGGTTTGGCAATTTCCGCATCACTGAATGCACCAATTGAGGAGACCAAATTTGGTCTCTTCAGAATGTAGGGGAACAAGACATGAGCGAAGAATCTGCAGTATTACATTTCTCGAACGAAGGCATTGCAACCATCACCTTGAACCGTCCCGAAGTTCACAATGCTTTCGATGAAGAACTTATCGAACGTCTTGGTGATATGTTTGAAGATGTGGGACATCAAGAAGGGGTTCGCGCCGTTATCGTGGCTGCGGCGGGTAAAAGTTATTGCGCTGGTGCTGATCTAAATTGGATGAAACGAGCCGCTGGTTTCACAGAAGAAGATAACCGTGAAGATGCTGTAGCGCTTGGGCGAATGCTCAAAAATTTACAGAATATTCCAAAACCAACCATCGCACTTGTACAAGGTGCGGCCTATGGCGGCGGACTTGGTCTTGTGGCGGCATGTGATATTGCCATTGGTGTTAAATCCGCAAAATTTTGTCTGTCGGAAGTGAAGTTGGGTCTGCTGCCCGCTGTTATCTCGCCTTACGTGGTGGAGGCAATGGGTGTTCGGGCTTGCCGGAGATATTTCCAAACTGCGGAAGTGTTTAGTGCCGATGAGGCGTATCGCTACGGATTGCTTCATGAGTTGGTGGACGATGTTCATGAACTGGCAAAAGCCAGAGATGGAATTTTGAAGCAAGTAATGGCGAATGCACCCGGTGCAATGGCTGATTCAAAAGACCTTATCTATACGGTTGCCGGATTGCCCATCGATCAGGAATTGATGGGCGTTACTGCCAGCAGAATTGCGGCACGGCGTAAGACGGACGAAGGCAAAGAAGGTATTTCAGCGTTTCTTGAAAAACGCAAAGCCTCTTGGAATAAAACATAAATTAGGGTGGACTGTCTGGTGTTTGAGAAAATACTTATTGCAAATCGCGGCGAAATTGCTTGCCGTATCATCGATACCGCCCGCAAGTTGGGTGTCAAAACGGTTGCCGTTTATTCCGACGCTGACGTCAATGCACGTCATGTGCAGATGGCCGATGAAGCGGTGCTATTAGGCCCTGCCGAAGTCGCAAAAAGCTACCTGAAAGCGGATAGCATTTTGGAAATCGCCAAAAAGACCGGGGCGCAAGCCGTTCATCCGGGATATGGGTTTTTATCTGAAAATGCTGATTTTGCTGATAAATGCGCAAAAGCAGGTGTGGCCTTTATTGGACCGCCAGCGGACGCAATTCGGGCCATGGGATTAAAAGACGCTGCCAAAGCCATGATGGTTGAAGCTGGCGTTCCTGTCGTCCCGGGGTATCACGGTAAAGGGCAGGATGCTGATATGTTGGCGGTTGAAGCTGGCAAAATCGGTTATCCCGTTTTGATTAAAGCAGTTGCAGGCGGCGGTGGTAAGGGAATGCGCATGGTCGAACGCGCCGCAGATTTTGCCGATGCTCTTGCAGGTGCGCAGCGCGAAGGCGCTAGTGCCTTTGGCGATGACCGTGTGTTGATTGAAAAATTCCTCACCAAACCGCGTCATATCGAAATTCAGGTGTTTGCTGATAGTCATGGAAATGCCGTTCATTTGTTTGAGCGGGATTGCTCGCTGCAAAGGCGTCATCAAAAGGTGATTGAAGAGGCCCCAGCCCCTGACATGCCAGAAACCATGCGGGCAGCCATGGGTGCGGCAGCTGTCGCAGCAGCAAAGGCCATAAAATATGAGGGGGCGGGGACTATTGAGTTTATCGCTGATGTGTCCAATGGACTGAAAGACGACGAGTTCTATTTCATGGAAATGAACACGCGTCTTCAAGTGGAACATCCGGTCACTGAAATGATTACCGGACAGGATCTCGTTCAATGGCAATTGCTTGTGGCGGCGGGTGAAAAACTGCCGCTGGCGCAGGAACAGTTATCAATTTCTGGTCATTCACTGGAAGTTCGTTTGTATGCAGAAGATCCTGATAACGATTTTCTGCCAGCAACAGGCCCGCTCCTGAGGCTTCGCCCACCGAAAGAGGAAAACGGTGTTCGGGTTGATACGGGGGTTCGTGAAGGCGATGTGGTGAGCCCATTTTATGATCCTATGATTGCAAAACTGATTGTCTGGGATGAAAACCGGGATGCAGCGCTTCGTAAATTGCAAACGGCACTTGGTGATTATCAAGTGGCAGGCCTTGTTACAAACTTAGAGTTCCTGAAAAATATTGCAGGGCATGGTGCTTTCGCTGCAAAAGATCTTGATACCGGATTTATTGAGCGGTTTAGAGACGATTTGATCCCTGAAAAACCACCGGTTACCCATAAGCATTTGGCGCTGGCTGTCCTTCATATGGAGCTTGCAGCCGAAAATCAAAATGCGGCGACTGCGGCTAAAAGTACAGACCCTCATTCTCCGTGGAATGATGTTACTGCTTGGCGACTAAACGACCGAGCTCATCACGATTACATTTTCGATGCAAGCAACGACACCGAAATCTCAGTCAGTGTTTCCAACAGTGATGGACATTATTTGATCCAGATCGATCAAAGTGAAATCTCGGCGACTGTTAATTTGCTGGATGACGGATCAATCCGCGCATCACTTGATGGGCATATCGTCGGTGCAACTGTCGTGCAGGATGCTTTGCGCCTAGTGGTCATAACAGACGGTAAGCAAGTTGACCTTAATCTTGTTCGAAAAGATTACGACAATAGCGATGAAGACGGCGGAGAAGGCGTTACAGTGGCACCCATGCCTGGCAAAATCATTCAAGTGAACGTATCTGCTGGGGACAAAGTGACAAACGGGGATTCGCTCGTCGTAATGGAAGCCATGAAAATGGAGCACACCCTGTCGGCGACAATAGACGGCATTGTTGCAGAAGTTTATTTCGAAGTTGGTGATCAAGTGGATGATGGAACTGTCCTGATTAAGTTGGAAACGGCTGAGGAAGAGTGATGAATTACCCTTCAAACGTCCGAATTTTTGAAGTTGGAGCCCGTGATGGCCTCCAAAATGAAAAAAAAATGCTTCCAACTTCGGTCAAAATTGAACTGATTGAGAGACTGGTTGATGCGGGCGTGACAGCCATTGAGGCGGGCAGTTTTGTCTCGCCAAAATGGGTGCCGCAGATGGCTGATACTGCGGATATTATGGAGCAGGTCGCTAGAAAATCTGGTGTCTCATATAGCGTGCTAACGCCGAATATGAAGGGATATCAAGGGGCTGTGGCAGGTAAGGCTGATGAAATTTTAATTTTCAGTGCTGCATCTGAAGCCTTCAACCAAAAAAATATAAACTGCTCAATCGCAGAGAGTCTAGAGCGGTTCGAGCCCGTCGTGGCTGCGGCTAAAAAGGACGGTATTCGGTTTAAGGCAAGTGTATCTTGCGCCCTTGGAAGTCCGTTCGGTGAAGAGATTCCACCGTCTACGGTGGCGGATGTGTCAAAGAAGCTGTATGATATGGGCGCATATGAAATTTCTATTGCCGATACGATTGGCGTTGGAACACCAAAACAAACTAATAAAGTGCTCCAAGCCGTTGCAGATGTTATCCCGTTAGATGCTATTGGGGTGCATTTTCATGATACCTATGGACAAGGAACTGCGAATATATTAGCAGCCTTGCAAATGGGTATAAGCAAAGTTGATAGCTCTGTTGCCGGCCTTGGTGGGTGTCCTTACGCTCCAGGTGCAACAGGTAATGTTGCAACGGAAGATGTTGTATACATGCTAAATGGCATGGGAATTGATTGTGGTATTGATCTGGAAAAACTAGTCAAAACGGCTTGGTTTATTTCCGATCACCTTGGAAGGCCGCCTGTCTCTAGCGTTGCAAAAGCGCTTAAAGGCAAACTGGTCTAATTACGATTGAGAAAAGACGAAGACGTCAACAATGACAGTACATCTTATAAAAATATCCGTTGGTATTTCCAGCGTAGAGCAACTTAGATCCACGCAGCAACGACGGCTGATTGCAGGCCCTCTATGCAGTATTACAAAGCAACGCCCTAAACGCGAAGTGGAGCTACTTGCCGGTGGATCCCTGTATTGGATCATAAAAGGGCATATCGCGGTTCGGCAAAAAATCGTTGAACTGGAACGCCTGTTTGATCACGAAGGTGAAAAATGTGGCATGATACTTGATTCAGAGCTCGTCGAGACTGAACTTTTCAAAAGAGGCCCACATCAAGGATGGCGATATCTGGAAGCAGATGACGCGCCAAGAGACATAAGAGACATTGTCGTAGAAACCAATGAAGACGAAGAAACTGAAGGCGATATGTCACCGGAAATGGCGGCAGAACTTCGCAATCTTGGGCTGCTCTAACTTTTCTTTAAGGCGAAGAGCTAGCCTAACAGAAGACTATCTTCTGAAAGTTCTTCGCCATGAGCCTTTTCAAACATTTGGATCAGGTCAGGCACTTCAAGCCCATCTCGCGCGTCCCCTTCAACATCCAGAACAACTTTACCACCATGAAGCATGATTGTCCGGTCGCCATAATCTAGCGCCTGACGCATGGAATGTGTAACCATGAGTGTTGTGAGATTGTTTTCTGTTACGATATCCCGTGTGAGCTCCATGACAAAGGCCGCTATGCGCGGATCCAGTGCAGATGTATGCTCATCCAGCATTAACAGGCTGGAGGGTTGCAGTGACGCCATAAGAAGGCTCACAGCCTGTCGTTGACCACCGGACAGTAGGCCCATGAGATCCCCAAGCCTGTTTTCGAGGCCAAGATCTAAGCGAGACAATTTCTCACGAAATTCATCCCGAACGTTTGATGAAATTGCTCTGCCAATGCCGCGGCGTCGGCCCCTTGAATAGGCCAATGACATATTTTCTTCGATCGTCAGATTTTCACACGACCCAGCAAGAGGGTCTTGGAAAACACGGGCAATAAGGCCGCATCTTTTGGGCGCAGGCCAATTTCCAATATCTATATCATCAACAATGATCTTGCCGCTCTCCGGTGACACTTCACCGGACAACGCATTTTGTAGCGTTGATTTCCCCGATCCGTTTGATCCAATGACACAGACAAACTGACCTTTGGGAACATTGAGGGATAACCCGTTCAGCGCGCGGGTTTCCATAACAGTACCTTTGTTGAATGTTACTTTCAGATCTTTAACATCAATCATGATTTGGCACCTCGGCGGAACATTTTGGAAAATTTACTGCCGGGAAGAACGAGGGCAAGTGCGACCAATATAGCCGTTACAAGTTTCAAATCTTGGGCTTCTAGGCCGATAAAATCAGCGTTAAGCGCAAGGCTGACTGCGAGCCAATACAAGATCGATCCTAGAATGCAGGCAAGTGTTGCCTTGGCAATTGATTTGGGGGAGAGAAGAGCTTCTCCGCCAATGACTGAAGCGAGACCAATAACAATGACGCCGACACCCATTGTTACATCAGCAGATCCTTGGCTTTGGGCGAAAATGGCGCCAGCAAAAGCCACAAGACCATTGGCCATGGCCATTCCGAGCAAGATCATTTTACCATCATAAATGCCGTTCGCACGGGCCATCTTTGAATTGGAACCTGTGGCGCGCATGGCAAGTCCAATTTCCGATCCCAAAAACCAATCAAGCAGGAATTTGACAACAACGGCGAATGCAAAAAAGACGACGGGCATTAGCATATAATTACTAACCCCAAGATACTCGGCAAGGTTAGAAAAGGGCGTGAGGACTGTCTCTTCTGTTATTAACGCCACGTTCGGCCGCCCCATAATGCGTAAATTTATGGAATAAAGGGCGATCATTGTCAAAATACTAGCCAGTAAATGGAGAATTTTGAGTTTGACGTTAAGCCAAGCTGTAACAAATCCAGCGAGGCAGCCACCTAATATGGCTATAAAGGTCGATAAAAACGGATTGTATCCAGCGACGATAAGAGCTGCTGAGATAGCCGCCCCCATAGGGAACGAGCCATCGACAGTAAGATCTGGAAAGTCCAGAATACGAAATGATATAAAAATACCAAGGGCGACCAAACCGTAGATAAATCCCAGTTCGATCGCCCCAAGAAATGCTATTAGGCTCAAAATATTACCCTAGATTACTTGATGACTTCTTTGGCAGAAGAGATAAGTGATGCAGGCAACACCAATCCCATTTTAGCCGCTGAAGCTGGGTTCACGAACAGTTCCAAAATTGTTGGATATTCAACGGCGATATCACCTGGATTTGCACCGTTTAGAATTTTTGCAACGATTTGTCCTGTTTGGCGGCCCACATCATAGTAGTTAAAACCAAGAGCTGCTGCCGCGCCGCGTTTCACACTATCTGTGTCAGCTGCAAATACTGGGATTTGACCGTCAATACCTACTTTCACAACGGCTTCAAACGCAGATACGATAGTGTTATCTGTTGGTACGTAAATCACGTCAGCCTTTCCAACGAGACTTCGGGCAGAAGATAAAACCGCGCCACTGTTATTCGCGCCTGCTTTTACAATTTCAAGACCAAGTGCAGGAGCTTCTTTTTCCAGCATTTCAATAAGGGAAACAGAATTCGCTTCACCTGGGTTAAAGATAACGCCTACTTTTTTTGTATCGGGTTTTGCTTGTTTGATAAGTTCCAAATGCTTGGCAATTGGTGACATATCAGATGTGCCCGTTACATTTCCGCCAGGTTTCTTAAGATTGCTTACAAGTTTGGCAGCTATCGGATCGGTGACAGCAGTAAAAACCACGGCTTGTGATTTTGGCGCTTTTGCGACAATTGCCTGCGCTGATGGTGTGGAAATACCAACAATAACATCAGGCTCTGAGCCAATAAATTTGTTGGCGATCTGAACTGTTGTTGGAATGTCGCCTTGAGCAGTTTGATGTTGAATTTTTAAGTTCACACCGGATTTGAAGCCAAGCTTTGCCAATTCGTCAACTAAACCCTTATGCACAGCGTCCAGCGCCGGATGTTCGACAATGGCTGTTACAGCAACAAATTTGTCAGCAGCAAATGCTGTGTGTGATAAAATGACAGCCGAAGCAACCACAAGAGATGAAACTGTTGCCTTAAAAAGGCCGAGCGCTTTTTTCATAAGATAGTCCCCAATAGAATGATGTTTCCGGCATTTTACTCTTTAAATGCCAGCGGAAAAGCGGAATTTCGTGTTTAGTCGTGGTTTATTCAGAATTTGCCTTAATCCAAACCGCAGTATCATGGAACGCTGCACCACCATTAGGTTTAGCCGCATCTGCACCGACAAGTAAATTAATCCCAATTTTTTCGATGAAATACTTGCTCGGCCAAATTCCCTCTACAATTACGGTGCCGGGAAGAAGGCCATCAAAAATATCAACATGGATAAGAAGCGAGCCTTGTTTATTTCCCATACGGACAACAGATTGGCTTTCGGCACCAATTTTTTCTGCGTCGCTGCTATGGATCATCACTGTTGGCCTTTTCTCGCGCTTGAGAGAGGTTGCCGTTGCCGTGAAGCTTGTGTTGAGGAAGTTTCGAGCGGGTGCCGTTACAAGACGAAACGGGTGTTCCGCTGTAGCGTTATGAATGACATCCCAGTGATCGGGGAGGGATGGCATGCCTGAGAAGTTTGATCCAATAAGTGACCAGTCAGGAGAGAAATGGAATTTCCCATCTGCATGGCTAAAGCCCTCCAAATAATGAGCCTGTTCGAAGGGAACTTGCGCATCAATCCATTTACTGTCTTCTAAGCTTTTCACATCCGACCATCCGGAAAGCTGCAACGTTTCTTCTATTAGTTCTAACGGTGACAATTCGAAGCCGGGGTGTTTTGCATCTAATCGACTTGCAAGAGCGCATATCACTTCGTGGTTAGAGCGGCATTCACCAAGCGGTTCAATGACCTTCTTTCCTAATGTGATGTGGTTTTGGCCGCCCGCCTGATAGATGTCATCATGTTCAACAAATGTGGTTGCAGGTAAAATGATGTCAGCCATTTTTGCGGTTTCAGTCATGAACTGTTCATGAACACATACAAACAAATCTTCTCGGGCAAATCCTTCATGAACTAGTCCAAGCTCCGGCGCTACGTCCATGGGGTTTGTGTTTTGAATAATCATGGCAGTGACGGGCGGGCCGTCGCCCAAATCTTGTTTGTCTCCTGTTAGGACAGGCCCAATTCTCGATTGATCTAACATCCGAACGGACGGGTCCCGGACATCAAGCCCTTCAATAAGGGTTTTATCCCAATGAAAGATTTCCCCGTTTGTGTGAAAGGCGCCGCCACCTTCATATTGCCAACACCCTGTAACAACTGAGATGCATTGGGCCGCATGCATATTTACAGCGCCATTACGACTTCTAGAGAATCCATAGCCAAGCCGGAAGAAAGTTTTAGGTGTTTGACCAACTAAGCGAGCGAACTCATAAATCTCATCGACACTTAACCCTGTAATTTCTGAGGCCCATTCGGGTGTTTTGGATTGAAGGTGTTCTTCCAATATTTGGTGATCTTTAGCGTATTTTTCCAAATAAGCTCGGTCGGCCATATCCTCTTTGAACAGGATATGCATAACCGCAACAGCCAGCGCGCCATCAGTCCCTGGACGTAACATCAGGTGCATGTCTGCGGCGAGCGCAGTTGCATTCCGATAGGGGTCAATCACCACAATCTTAGCACCGCGTTCTTTGCGAGCTTTAGTGGCATGGGTCATCACATTGATCTGTGTGTGCACCGCATTAGTGCCCCAGATGACCACAACATCAGATTTAGCGATCTCACGAGGGTCGGCTCCGCGGTAGGCGCCGGTTCCGGCTTTCCAGCCGCCCCAGGCAAGATTGATACAAATTGTAGACTCTTGCCCAGAATATCCTTTTACATGACGCAGACGTTCAATTCCGTCGCGTTGCACGAGACCCATTGTGCCTGCATAATAATAAGGCCAGATTGTTTCCGCGCCGAGTTTGGCTTCCCGGCTCTTAAATTCATGAGCGACAGTATCTAGCGCTTCGTCCCAAGAAATCTGTTCCCACTGCCCCGCACCTTTTGCGCCTACACGCTTCATTGGATGGAGAATACGATCTGGATTATGGGTTCTTTCGGCATAGCGCGCGACTTTTGCGCAGATAACGCCTGCCGTATAGGTATTATCTCCGGCACCTCTTACGCGCCCAATTTGCTGAGGACCCAGCTTTTCAACTTCCAGTGAACACGTGGAAGGACAATCATGTGGGCAGGCTGTCGAAAAAATTTCAATTTCAGGTGAAGTTTTCATGAGTTGTAAATTTGCTGTTCAGTAAAATAGAGAAAGGGATGAGTTATTTTGCTTAACGTTAGTGTTTTATATAACATGCAGCAAGATAACTTACGTACAGTTTTGATCCAAATTTTAGGGAAATGGCTGGAATTGGCGTTGATAGCAGGATATATGCAGGCGGTAATAGGGCGCGTGCAAAATTGGAATAGTAGAAGCATTGAAAAAGATTCTTAAAAGCAATGAGATGAAAGCTGTCATCAGCGTTGTCGCGGCCGGGTATATATGGCTGGTTCATAAAACCAATCGGTGGCAGAATCTAAATTCAGAAATTCCATTTGAAATGATGGCTAATGGAAAGCCATTTATCATGGCCTTCTGGCATGGCCGATTGCTTATGATATCAGCTACTGTGCCATCCGGTATAAAGTCCAATGTTTTAATTTCCCACCATGGTGATGGCGAAATTATAGCGCGTGCGGTAAAATATTGGGGTTTGGATAGTGTCAGAGGGTCGAGCTCTAAAGGTGCAGTTCCCGCAATTAAAGAAATGCTTCGGTCTATTAAGCGTGGTGAGTTAGCGCTCATTACACCAGATGGTCCGCGTGGCCCTAGAATGTCAGCGCAAGAGGGGGTCGTTCGAATTGCTGCCCTGTCAGGCGTTCCTGTGATACCGGTAAGCTATTCAACAACTCGGGCAAAATATTTGGAGAGTTGGGATCGATTTTTACTTGCAAAACCCTTTGGTAGAGGCGTTTTTGTTTGGGGTGATCCTATTAGCGTACCAAGACAAGATATTGATGGTGCGCATCAGCTCGCAAAAAAACAAATAGAAGACAGTTTGATTAACGTAACGCAGCAGTCTGATATATTTTGTGGACACCCTCCCATTGAACCAGCGTCAGATCCAAAAACGCAAAATGCAGCGGTAAAGGGCACTTAATTAGTATGTATATGCTTTTCTATAATGGTTTCTTGTCTCTTTCCGCCCCGTTTATTAAGGGGCATATAATGAAGAGATTGGACGCGGGGAAAGAAGATCCTGAACGTTATGAAGAACGTTTTGGTGAACCTTCCCGCATGCGCCCAGCCGGAGAACTTATTTGGATCCATGCAGCGTCTGTTGGAGAGTCTATATCAGCATTGCCCTTGATTAAGGTATTGCTCGCGGGGCAAAATGATCGAACAGTGCTCATCACTACGGGCTCGGTTACGTCTGCAAAAATTATGGAAGACCGTCTCCCAACGGGTGCTTTCCATCAATTCGTTCCTATTGATACGAAGGAAGCGGTTAATCGTTTCTTGGATTATTGGCAGCCACAAACTGCGATTTGGCTTGAGTCTGAAATTTGGCCAAATTTGATTTTTGAAACTTCCCGTCGCAAAATCCCAATGATGTTATTAAACGCCCGCATGACTTCAGGATCCTTTGGGATGTGGCGGAAAACGGGTGGATTGATCAAGAAGTTGTTGAAAAAATTTGACTACGTTCATGCACAGTCGTCCTTGACCGCCGATAGGTTGGAATATTTTGGTGTGAAAGATATTGAAACCCTTGGGAATTTAAAATTCTGTTCACCGCCGCTTCCTTTTCAAAAAGAGCCTTTTAGGGCACTAAGAGCGGCCACGGACAAACGTAAAGTTTGGTTGGCTGCGAGTACCCATAAAGGGGAAGAAGCTGTCGTCGCCCAAGCACATATCATCTTAAAGCAGCAGATTAAATCATTGTTGACGGTTATTGTTCCGCGTCATCCCGAACGGGCAGATGAAATTCAGGAGAAATTGACGAGCGCGGGTTTTAAGGTTGCGCGCAGATCGCTGCGGCAAAAAATTACTGACGATACAGATTTCTATCTCGCCGATACAATTGGTGAACTTGGATTATTTTATCGCATATGTGAGGTTGTTTTTATTGGCGGATCGTTGGCCGATAAAGGAGGACAGAACCCTTTGGAAGCTGCACGTCTTAGCTGCGCTATAATGTTTGGGCCGAACATGTCTAATTTTTCAGAAATTGTGAGAGACCTTTTGGAAAATAAAGCCGCCCTGCAACTTAAAGATGGAACTGAGCTGGCAAAAGCGACATATGTACTTATGACCGAAATAAATATACGCGCTGAACTGGCCCACAACGCGACGGAAGTTGTGAAAACGGGCGAGGCACTTTTGGGGCATATTGCGAAACAAGTTGAAAACAAGCTGGCGGGAAAAGATTAGGTGAAAGCTCCCAAATTTTGGAATAGAGACAGTACTTCAATGCTGCCATTGCTATTGTCCCCTTTAAGCGCAATCTATGCCCAGGTGGATAGAATCAATCGAAGCAGACAAACAGAGACGACTGTCAATGTTCCTGTAATTTGTATTGGGAATATCGTAGCTGGCGGGGCTGGAAAAACACCTGTCGCAATTGCAGTGGGACAATTTTTACTGGGATCTGGCTGGAAAGTGCATTTTCTCTCCCGGGGATACGGTGGTAATATTGAAGACCCAACTAGAGTGGTTCAGGATGTGCACACCTCGAAACAAGTCGGGGATGAGCCTTTGCTCCTTGCAAGCGTCGCGCCAACGTGGGTTGCAAAAAATCGCGTTGCTGGAGCAAAAGAAGCTGTTAAAACTGGCGCTGAAATCATCGTCATGGACGATGGTTTGCAAAACCCTTCCTTACATAAAGATTTCTCCATAATCGTGATTGATGGCGATTACGGCATGGGCAATGGGAAAATAATACCAGCAGGTCCGTTACGGGAGCCGCTTGAACAGGCAATGCGACGGTCCGATGCGGCGATCATAATCGGTGGCAGAAAAACAGATGCGCTAAAAGACGAATTCAATATTCCTTTATTTGGCGCGAAAATCATTCCACACGAACTTCAAGCAGAATTAGTCGGGGAAAAAGTTGTTGCGTTTGCAGGCATTGGCCGCCCCGAAAAATTTTTTAAAAGCCTGAGAGAAGCTGGCGCTGATGTCGTCGATGTTGTTGAGTTTCCTGATCATTATGCCTATGAGCAAGATGATGTAATGAAGTTGGTCGAAAAAGCGGCGCTGCTTGGAGCTGCATTAGTTACAACTAGGAAGGATTTTGTTCGTTTGTCCCCAGATGCGAAAATGATGACAACAGTATTTGATATAGATTTGGTTTTCGACAAGTCCAAAGGACTTCAAGAGCTTTTGATCGATAGACTGGGACGCCGCGAACATGCGTAAACCCGTCAGCCGTAGCCGCCAAGTTCGTTATTGGTTTGAATGGGCATTAGTTCGTGTGGCATTTTGGCTTTTCCGTGCCATCGGTCGCCGAAGATCCTTGGCCTTTGGGAGCTGGATTGGGCGGAAAATTGGCCCTAAACTATCAGCTCACAAAACCGCAGTTGAAAACATTCGTCTTGCTCTGCCTGAGCTCGACCCGCTTGAGCAGGTTGGTGTCGTGGACAGAATGTGGCGCAATCTGGGGGCAAGTGCCGCAGAATTACCTTTTGTTGGAGATGAAAACGATGCTTCTGTAGAGGTTGTTGGAAAAGAGCATCTAGATGCTTATGTGAAATCTGGAAAACCAGGCATATTTGTCACCGCACATTTTGGTCCCTGGGAGCAGACGTCGCTTGCCAGCTATTATATTAAAAAGAAACCCTGTGTTGTCTATCGGCCTGCAAACAACCCAATGGTTGAAGCGTTTTTTCAAAAAGAGAGAGCTGGTTCTGGATATAATTTCGTTCCCAAAGGAAAATCCGGCGCGCGGGCTATATTGAAAACACTCAAGGAAAACGGCTCAGTTGTTCTGCTGAATGATCAAAAACAAAACAATGGACTTCCCATACCATTTTTTGGACGTGATGCAATGACTGCGACGGCTATTGCAGATTTCGCCTGTCGTCAAGATTTGGCTGTATACCCGTTGCGAGCAGAGCGACTAGAGGATGGCAAAACTCGTCTCACAATTTATGCGCCAATGTATGCAGAAACTAGCGATGATCGCCAAAAAGATGTGATCCAATTTCTCACGAGAATTAACGTGATGTATGAAGGCTGGATCAGAGAAAGACCTGATCACTGGTTTTGGGTTCATAATCGCTGGTCTTGATTTCCAGAATTGTTTATTTAACCGGTTTTTGTGATTTTATCAGGATTTTTCGCTGCCGTTATTCTTTCAAATGCAATCTGATCTGCAATTTCTTGTGTTGGCCGGTTTTCCATACTTGCGCGCTGGAATATTTTTGTGACCGTGTCGTGAATGTGAGCCACTTCATTCATGGCAGTTGATCGGTTGAAATTAGGCCCTTCATGACTGATTAGAATAATACCGCCTGCATTAATGGCATAATCGGGCGCATACAGGATGTTCCGATCCATTAGCACCTGTCCATGCCGTTCTTCTGCAAGCTGATTGTTTGCGGCTCCCGCAATGACATTTGTTTTCAGATCCGGAATAGTAATGTCGTTGAGTACAGCCCCTAAAGCACAAGGTGCAAGAATATCAACGTCCTGACTTAGGATTTGATCAGGCGTAACGGCCGTGGCCCCCAATTCCTGAACGGCCTTTTCCACGGACTTGTCATAGATATCAGTGACGATTAGTTTAGCACCAGCCTCGCTCAAGTGCTGACACAAGCCGTAACCCACGTTGCCCAGGCCTTGAACAGCAACCGTGAGGCCCGATAAGGTCTCAACGTTCAGCCGATACCTTGCTGCAGCTAAGACACCGTTGTAGACACCCCATGCCGTGGCTGGAGAGGGATCTCCCGCCCCGCCTTCGGATATTCCTGCTATATGGGGGGTTGTCCTTCTGGCGGATTCCAGATCAGGAACAGACGTCCCGACGTCTTCTGCTGCGATATAGCTGCCGTTTAACCGATCAACGGCCCGGCCAAAGGCTTCAAAGAGAGCTTCGGACTTATCAGTTCTAGAGTTTCCGATAATTACGGACTTTCCGCCGCCAAGATTGAGGCCAGCCAGCGCAGATTTATATGTCATTCCGCGTGACAACCGGAGCACGTCGGTTAAAGCCTCGTCTTCGTTTGCGTAATTCCACATACGTGTTCCGCCAAGGGCAGGTCCAAGGGTCGTATCATGAATTGCAATAATGGCTTTTAGGCCTGTTTCCGGATCCCGAAAAAACAGAACGGTTTCGTGGTCATCAAAATCGTTCGAACTAAATACAGTCATAAATTTTCTCCCATTCAATAATGAATTTTTCGCATTTGGCGCAAAAATCAACAATTTTGATTGGGTTTTGAACAATTCGCAGGAAGATTACGTCTTTGTGTTAAACAAAGAAAGATGGTGAGCAATTGCGATAATTACACGTAATATCAGAACTTACTGATTTTTCAATTTTTTGTAAGCCATCCAAAGAACAGCGATTCAGTTTTGCTGAATTGATGGTAAAAGCGCGCAAACATATTTAGCGATGCTCAAGCTGGAAGTAAGGCCAGGGCTCTCCATGCCAAATAGATTGACCAAACCGGATATGCCATGGTGATCTTGTCCTGAAATCAAAAAATCCTT
>CAJXWA010000067.1 GCA_913062525.1 uncultured Alphaproteobacteria bacterium
CGCGGCCAACCCACTGCATACCACCTTGAATAATTGGATGTTCAATGCCAAAGGCTTCAGTAAATCTTGTTTTCATTTTTATTATAATTCCCAAAGTTTTTTGATGGGAAAAAGTTAAATTACCAACCCTTGCGGCGCAAGTGATTTTTTGCAAACCCTAGTGTAATCAAGGCATCTAAACGCCAAGGAACCGATTTTCCAAGTCTCGGGTCAGGTCCTCAGATTTACCCTGCCACACAGTTTGGCCCTTTTCCAAAATGACACATTTATCTGCAATTGGCTTAAGCTCAGACAGGGTTTTGTCAACGATCAGGATTGATTGACCTTCTGCCTTCAAATCTCGAATGGATTGCCAGATTTCATTGCGGATAACCGGCGCAAGGCCCTCTGTCGCTTCATCCAAAATCAACAACGACGGATTGGTCATCAACGCCCGGCCAACAGCTAACATTTGTTGCTCCCCGCCCGATAGCGTATTTGCGTACTGCTTGTAACGCTCCCGCAAGCGCGGGAAAAGAGCGTTTACGCGGGTCAAAGTCCAATTTCCAGGCCGGGCCGCCGCAATCAGATTTTCATACACTGTCAAATTTGGAAAACAGCGCCGACCTTCCGGCACCAGCCCCACGCCAAGCCGTGCAATTTTATGGGATGGCAAAGATCCAAGGTCCGTACCGTTAAAAGTAATAGAGCCACGAACATATTGCTCAAGCCCGCAAATGGAGGCAATAGTCGTACTTTTTCCCATACCGTTTCGGCCCATCAAAGCCACCACTTCGCCCCGGCCAACAGCTAAGTCCACACCAAATAACGCTTGGGACGGTCCGTAAAATGTCTCAATTTGCGTAACTTCCAGCAAGTTTTCCATTACGCATCCTCTCCCAAGTAGGCTGTTCGCACAACTGAGTTTCCGCGAATTTCATCAACAGTTCCGCTTGCAATGATCTGCCCATAAACCAGTACCGAAATGCGATCAGCGAGGGCAAAAACGGCATCCATATCATGTTCCACTAACAAAATCGGTGCTTGGTGACGCAAATCACTTAAAAATCCGGTCAGCGCTTTCGATCCCTCTGGACCCATACCAGCCATAGGTTCGTCGAGCACAAAGGCTTTCGGTTTCAGTGCCAACGCAATAGCCATTTCAAGTTTTCTTCGCTCACCATGGGATAGTTCCGCAGCCGGAACATTTGCCCGAGATTGCATCTCCACTTTCCCTAAAAATGACATTGCAGCATCCACGAGGGGCTGATCTTTCATAACTGGCTTGAAGAATTTGAAGCTAGACCCAGATGTTGATTGAACCGCAAGCATGACATTTCTAAGCGCAGAAAACTCCAGCGCAAGAGAGGAGATTTGAAAGGTACGACCAAGACCCAGTTGTGCGCGATCCGCAACGCCGCTATTTTTTAAGTCATTTCCAAGGAAATGAACGCTGCCATGATCAGGTTCGAATTCCCCGCAAATTTGCCGGATAAGTGTCGATTTACCAGCCCCATTTGGGCCAATCAATGCATGGATTTCACCAGGCATTAACGTCAAGGACACATCATCCGTCGCCTTCAGGGCGCCAAAGGATTTATAGAGGTTCCGAATTTCTAAAACGGGTGCATCTCCGCCGCCTGAATAATCAGTCATAACGCACCTTTCCGGCTATTGTTCCGATGAGCCCGCCCCTTGCAAAGAGAACCACTGCAAGTAACACAAGACCTAAGAAGAACATCCAATGCTCGGTCAGGCCGCCAAAAATAAATTCAAACAGAATAAACAAAGCCGCGCCCGCAACTGGTCCAAATAACCGGCCCACACCGCCCAATATGACAAACACCATTATCTCGCCAGATGTATGCCATGACAGCATGCTGGGGCTCACGAATCTGTTCAAATCTGCGAATAATGCACCAGCAAGTCCTGTAATCATCGCCGAAATAACAAAGGCTGCTAGGCGAATATAAAACGGCTTGATGCCAACTGCCGATAACCGATCTTCATTTTGCCGTGCCGCTTGCAAGGCCGCGCCAAACCGTGAATTTCTGAGCACAGCAACCAAAAGGATTGCCAGCATCAAGACGCCAAATGAAATCATGAAAAAGTTAATAGGAACCAAGGTATTCACCCCCGGAAACCCATTTCTCACATAAATAGGCAGGCCGTCTTCACCGCCATATGCAGGCCATGAGATCGCAAAATAGTAGATCATCTGAGCGAACGCCAGTGTGATCATAATGAAGTAAACACCAGAAGTTCGCAGGCTAAACAATCCAATTATCAGGGCCGCAAGGCCGCTGACAATCATTGCAACACCCCACAATATTACCATCTGGGTTGTGCCTTCGATTTCGAACGGCGAGGACATCAAAGGTTCATAGTTCAGGGCGTGGCTTGCCAAAATACCAACAGCGTAGCCGCCAAGACCAAAAAAGGCAGCGTGACCAAATGAAATAAGCCCGCCAAGACCAAGGGCGAAATTGAGCCCAACGCCTGCCAGTGCAAAAATAGTGACCCGCGTTGCAAGCGTTACATAAAACGGCTCATCAATTGCCAAAGCGGCGAAGGGAATACCGAGCAACAGAAGCGTTAAAACAGTGTTCAGTATGGTTTCACGGGAATAATTAAGCATTAGCAGAAAACAATCCCTTGGGCTTCGCCACAAGAACTAGAGCCATCAGAATATAAATAAGCATAGAGGCAAGCGCTGATCCGATTGATGTGGCCTGCGAGGGGTCCATGAATAATTTAAACGTCCACGGCAATAAGAACCTGCCCATGGTGTCAACGAGCCCAACAAGCAATGAGCCAAACAAGGCCCCTTTTATGGATCCAATACCGCCAATAACGATCACCACGAAAGCCAAAATCAAAACCGGCTCTCCCATACCAACTTGCACGGATTGAATGGCACCAACCAAAGCCCCGGCTAGGCCTGCAAGGCCAGCGCCCAATGCAAACACGACAGTGTATAAAAAGCGAATATCGATCCCAAGGGCTGCAATCATTGCCCGGTCTGATTCCCCTGCCCGTATTCGAATACCCAGCCGCGTTTTAGCAATAAGGAGGTAAAGGCCAATGGCAACGGCAAAACCGATTACAATAATCGCAAGACGGTAAAGCGGATACTCTACGCCAAGGGGCAGAGACACTGGCCCTGACAGCAATTCTGGGACGTTCAAATAAAGCGGAAAGGATCCAAAAACCCACCGCGTGCCTTCGGAGAAAATCAAAATAAGGGCGAATGTCGCCAATACTTGATCCAGATGGTCTCTATTATAGAGCCGTCGGATCACAACAATTTCAACGATGGCGCCTGCAGCTGCGGCAGCGGCAAGGCTGGCCCCCAAACCTAGCCAGAACGAGCCTGTGAAATTGGCAACTGCGGCGCAGGCGAACGCCCCCACCATGTATAATGAGCCATGGGCCAGATTAATCAGTCCCATGACACCAAATACCAGCGTAAGACCCGCTGCCATTAGAAACAGCATTAGCCCAAACTGCACACCATTGAGCAATTGCTCAGCAAAAAGAGCCACAGTCATTTAATAAATACTCGAAAATTTAAAGAAATAGAGGTGCACTTAACTACACCTCTAATCTGGTTAGCGCAAAGATTACATTTTGCAATCTACGGCGTAGGCATCCTGATGGTCTTTAATGGCAACACCATTTGTTTTATTGGTGTAAATGTCACCTTCTTTGATCACTTCACGAACGTAAATTGTCTGGATCAAATGCTGATTGTTGCCAAATTTTAGCGGCCCACGCGGTGACGCAATGTCGATTTTTTTCAACTCGGCGCGGAATGCTTCTGTGTCCTTAACATCTGCTTTTGCCATCGCTGATAAAATCAGGCTTGCTGTATCAAAACCTTGAACCGCGTACAAAGACGGCAGACGGCCATATTCAGCCTGGAAACTGGCGACGAACTTTTTGTTGGCCGCAAAATCCAGATCTTTTGCCCAATGGGATGTATTCTTAACGCCCATGGCAGAAGGTCCAACGGCTTGCAAGATCCCTTGGTCAAACGAGAAAGCAGGTCCCATAACAGGAATATCAACACCCGATTGTGCATATTGCTTCATAAACGCAATGCCCATACCACCTGGCAAGAAGATGAAGACACTGTCAGCGCCTGAGGCTCTGATCTGTGCAATTTCAGCCGCGTAGTCGCTTTGGCCAAGCTTGGTATAAACTTCCGAAGCAAGTTCGCCTTTATAGAACCGCTTATAGCCATTTAGAACGTCTTTGCCTGCTGGATAGTTTGGCGCCATGATGAAGGAGTTTTTAAACCCATTCTCCGATGCATAGGCGCCCATTGCCTCTGGCAGATTATCGTTTTGGAAGGACGCGTTAAAGTAATTTGGATGGCACCCTTTGCCGGCAAGTTTACTGGGGCCCGCGTTTGGTGAAATGTATATTTTACCTTGGGCAACAGCACTTGGAACCACAGCCATCGCCAAGTTTGACCAGATGATACCGGTCAGGATATCCACTTTTTCGCTTTGGATCATTTTGTCAGCGATCTGCACAGCCAAACTGGGCTTGCGGGCATCGTCTTCGATCACAACTGTGAGGTCTTTATTACCTGCCTGTTTCACCGCTAACATAAAGCCGTCACGTACATCTACGCCCAGACCCGATCCGCCGCCTGACAACGTAGTGATCATGCCAACTTTCACTGGATCCGCTACTGCAGTTCCCGCAAGACACATGGACAGGCCGACTAAGCCCGCCTTCATAATCTCTAATTTACCCATTTATTCTCTCCATAACCTGTTAGTCGCTGCGCCACCCAAACATTATTATTTTGGACACTGTTCACAGTGTTGCCCATACAGTGCCGTTAGCACCCAGCCACACGCAACCCAAAACTTACGGTTTTCACCGATTTCTCGAAGAAAACAGCGGTTTTTCATTTAAATAACTATATAACTAGTTTTATGGTTGTATTATATTGCATAAATAGTTATGTTCTTTTTATGGAAACAAATGAGATTGCCAAAATACTAGCCGAACTTGGCAACGAAACACGGCTTGAGATATTCAGATTACTGGTGAAGGTAGGTCTTCCCGGAATCACCATCGGTGATATCGGAAAACGCTTGTCTCTTCCAGCATCCACCCTAGCGTTTCATTTAAAAGGACTGGCAGAAGCGGAACTCATTAAGCAAGAGAAGTCTGGGCGTTCTGTTATTTGCTACGCTAATTTACTGACACTTACCGGTGTCATCAATGTGCTGTCCATTGAATGCTGCATTGAACAGGAAGGGCTTAATAATGAGCAACATATCCCCCACTAACACACCTGAAGGCTTCAACCTATTTGGCGCAGCCAAATCGTTCAAACAAACTTTCGGAACCCCCGTAATCTTGAGCATTGCTGTTGTCTTAGGACTTGCATTCTATGATATTTCTGCAGTTCCGGGACGATTAATCTTCACCGGGACTTCCCTTCTTGAAATTCTGCCCTTTATCTTATTATCCGTTGGTGTGGCCGCTTACCTAAAAGCATCAGGCGCTGACCAATTGGTTGCCCGTGCATTTGAAGGAAACCCCGTTCGCGCCATTGCGGTTGCCTCTATTTTTGGTGCGTTATCACCCTTTTGCTCCTGCGGTGTCATTCCGCTTGTGGCGGGCCTTTTGGCTGCCGGAGTGCCGCTTGCACCAGTTCTCGCCTTTTGTATTGCCTCCCCCATTATGGACCCTGAAATGTTCATTTTAACAGCCGCTAGTCTTGGGCTCGATTTTGCGATGATTAAGACTGCTGCTGCCATCGGTATGGGCTTAATGGCTGGCTATTCAACACTTCTTATTTCCAAAACTGGACTGCTTGCCAATGGTCTCAAAGAAATCGCAACACCTTCTTGCGGCAGCGGTATTCCAACGGAGGCAAATGTGCAATGGTCTATGTGGAAAGACGCTGATCGCAAAAGCCAATTTTGGTCTGAAGCGAGAAGATCATCTTGGTTTCTTGGGCGTTGGCTTGCGTTTGCCTTCTTACTCGAAGGTTTAATGATTGCCTATGTACCGGCTGAAAACGTTGCCGAACTCCTTGGTAATGACAATGCCTTCGCGTTGCCCCTTGCTGCCCTTATCGGTATTCCTGCCTATATGAACGGCTACGCCGCTATTCCATTAGTTCGAGGCCTGATGGATCTTGGTATGGGGGCGCCAACAGCACTAACCTTCATGTTGGCTGGAAGCGTGACCTGTATTCCAGCGGCTATTGGAATTTGGTCATTGGTTAAACCGAAGGTTTTTGCGCTTTATCTGGGGTATGCCATCGCAGGATCTCTCATTGCAGGTCTTATTTTTCAAACCGTTACATAGGGGAAAACTGCGGTGGTTTTCCCTCCGCCTGACAGATAAAGGACCGAATGAAAGTGAGCCTACCTAGGCGTTTTGCTGTGTGACGATGGAAATTCTCTGGACAAAAGTTCTATATTTAGTACTTTTAGAATCAAATCCATAAAAACAAGAACAGAGGACCGTCACATGGCTTCATCACAACCTGATATTATTCGCATCGCCAATTGCAGCGGATTTTATGGAGACAAGCTCAGCGCCGCGAAAGAAATGGTTGAAGGTGGCCCCATTGACGTACTGACCGGGGACTATCTGGCTGAATTGACAATGTCGATCTTATTTGCGAAAAAAATGAAAAATCCGAATGAGGGATACGTTGGAACTTTCCTTAAGCAAATGAAGGACGTGTTGAAGCCTTGCATGGAAAAGGGCATCAAAATCGTCAGCAATGCAGGGGGCCTAAATCCCAAAGGTATGGCGGAGGCCATTGAAGAGATTGCCGCTGAGCTTGGCATCAAATGTACAGTTGCCTATATCGACGGCGATAATCTAATCCCCCGCTTGAAGGATCTTCAAGCCGCTGGTGAAGATTTTACCAATATTGACACGGGAAAACGGCTTAGCGACACCACGCTCATGCCAGCAACGGCCAATGCCTACCTTGGCGGTTGGGGCATTAAACATGCGCTTGATCAGGGCGCGGATGTGGTCATCGCCCCACGAGTAACAGATGCCGCCGTTGTAATGGGCCCCGCTGCATGGAAATTTGGCTGGAAGCGAGATCAGTTCGATGCCCTCGCTGGTGCCATCGCCGCAGGGCATCTGATTGAATGCGGCACTCAAGTGTGCGGCGGAAATTATTCGTTTTTCGAAGAAGTTCCCTCCTTTCAAAATGTTGGCTATCCCATTGCAGAGATTGAAGCCGATGGCAGCTTTACCATTTGCAAGCACGCCGGCACTGGCGGTTTGGTGTCTGTCGGCACGGTAACAGCGCAGCTTCTTTACGAAATTAACGATCCGGCTTATAAAAACCCAGACGTCATCAGCCATTTTGACACTTTATCCATCGATCAAGTGGGCCCTGACCGTGTTCGCGTAAGTGGTTGCCGGGGCAGTAATCCCCCATCCAGCCATAAAGTCTGTCTGAATATCATGGGCGGCTACCGCAACAATATGGAGTTGCTGCTCACCGGTCTTGATATTGAAAAAAAGGCCACGATCTTTACAGACGAGCTATTCCGGTTAGTTGGCGGAGAGGATAAGTTTGACGATGTCTCCGTAGACCTCATCCGAACCGACAAAGAAAACCCACAACGGAATGAGGAGGCGTTTGCCAGCCTTCGTATTTCCGTGAAATCTTCCGATGCAAAATTGGCTGGACGGATATTCTCTGCCAAAATCATTGAACTGGCCCTCGCCAATTATCCCGGGTTCAGCGGACGGTCAGCTCCCGGCGGCGGCGGACCTTTTGTCATTCACTGGCCGGCCCTTCTGGATAGCAAACACATTACTGAAAATGTGTATGTTAAGGGGCAGACGGCCACAATTAAACCCACAAATCAGCTTGAGTTAGACGTTGTGGCTGCGCAAAAACTACCCGTTAATATTGCAGAAATCCCAAACACCCATATGGAAGATATCTCCTTTGGCCGGGTATTTGGCACCCGATCTGGCGATAAGGGGGGCGCGGCGAATATAGGCGTCTGGGCCAAAACTGACGAGGCCTATGCGTGGCTATACCACAATCTCGACGCTGCTAGGCTGACAGAACTCATGCCCGACATCGCTCCTTACGAGGTTAAACGTTTTGACCTTCCAAACATCCGCGCCGTTAATTTCATGATTTATGGAATTTTGGGCGAAGGCGTTGCCGCCAATGATCGCATTGATGGACAGGCAAAAACTATGGGCGAATATTTACGCGCAAAAACCGTTAAACTTCCCGCTGCAATCCTGTAAATCCCGAAAAGAAGGATCAAAAATGGCTGATACACTTGAAGAACTGAGCCTTGAAGGTCTTAATTTTACGACCCTTAAGCTGTCCCTTAATGATCATATCCTCACCATCACACTTAACCGACCTGAACGGAAAAATGCCATTAACCCGGTCATGAGCAATGAGCTCATCTACGCCTTTGATTACGCAAAATCAGTGCGGGACGTTCGGGTTGTAGTGTTGGCGGCAATGGGCGATGTTTTCTGTGCGGGCGGCGATTTACGCACCATGGGCGGCGGTGGCGATCAAGGACCACAATCCAATATTCCCAAACGCGGGGAGACCGATGACATTGCGCTCCGCCTTCGTCACATACACAAACCGGTTATCGCCAAAATTCAAGGCCCGGTCTATGCCGGAGCCCTTCTTTTCGTCTGTAATGCAACTCACGCATATGCTGCCGATCACGCTCATTTTTCTGCCCCTGAAATCAAACGCGGCATTTGGCCGTTCATGGTGATGGCCGGCCTATTCCGTGTGATGAACAAGCGCCAAGGCCTTGATTTCATCATGAGGGGGGAGCGCATCACATCAGAACAGGCCACACTGTATGGGCTGATTAATCAATCCGTTCCCGCAGATGAATTGGACGAGATCGTTAGCAGAACAGCCGCAACACTTGCAAGTTTGGCTCCGGCAACAATGCAGTTAGGTTTAGCCACATATAACGCCCAAGAAGACATGGAATTTGATCCGGCCCTTCCCTACTTGCGATCAAAGCTCGATGAATGCCTGAAAAGCGCTGATGCCCAAGAAGGAATAACTGCCTTCTTGGAGAAACGAGATCCAAAGTGGGACTAAAAAATAATCCGCAAGGATCCTTCACCTCTCGAATGTCTCTGTACTTGAAAGTGGCAAACATCCTACGCAGCCGCATTCTGAAAGGAGCGTGGCGAAAAGGAGACCGGCTACCAAATATCACTGTTCTTTGCGCTGAATTTCATGTGGGCCGCATTACAGTGCGGCAAGCTCTGCAACTTTTATCAGAAGAAGGCTTGATCAGTAGTCATCGTGGCCGCGGGACATTTGTAACGTCAGATCGGATTTCAAATTCCCTGCGGGACAAAATTGCGGCAAACCTCGCGGGCAGTGCGCAGGAAATACGTATTCTTGAAATCAGCCCGCCCATGCCACTGCCAGCGAACTTACTGGGCGGACACCGGGCATTTGATAGCTACGTGCGCATCCGCAAATTACGTTGCCATGAGCGCGTGCCTTATTGCCTCATGGATATTTACGTCGCAACAAGCCTATTTGATCTCTTCCCAAAAGACGACATCAGCGTAAAAACTCTGGCTAAATTGGTGAGTAGATATTCACCAGAACCCATTGCACGTGCCCATCAAAATCTGACAGTTAGTCTTGCCGATTACGAAACCTCTAAATTGCTAGAATGTGATATGGCTGCCCCCGTTGCGGAAATTGACCGATTTTTCGCCAATTCCAGTGATAAACTGCTCTCACGCGGGCACTATTTATACAGGGGTGATCTCTTCAGTATGGAAACAGAACATGTGGGCGACCCAATAACCGATTTCTCCACAGGTTGGCTACCAGATGTCAAAACAGATTAGATTTTGAGCAAAATAAAACCCTGAAAAGGCAGTCCTTTCAGGGCTTTATTATCATAACTGATTTTTAAATAGGACCTTAGGCGGCTCGCACTTCGTGCAAGAACCCTTCAATATCCGTTTTAAGATTTTGAGAGAGCTGTTCAAGACGTGTTGCTGCTGACTGAACTTCGTCTGCGGCAACCCCTGTTTCACTTGCTTTTTCGGACACAGTTTCAATTTTGCTGGAAACTTCGCTCGTACCGTTAGACGCCTCTTGAACATTTCGAGAGATTTCATTGGTTGCAGCGCTTTGTTCTTCAATAGCTGAAGAAATACCAACTGTAGACTGACGAATGCTCGTAATAACACTGTCAATATTTGCGATAGCCGACACAGCACTTTCAGTAGCCGCCTGCATGTCATTTATCTGTTGTGCAATCTCTTCTGTTGCTTTTGCCGTTTGATTGGCAAGGCTTTTCACTTCAGAGGCCACGACCGCAAAGCCTTTACCAGCATCACCGGCTCTAGCCGCTTCGATGGTTGCATTCAACGCAAGCAAGTTGGTCTGACCAGCAATATCATTGATCATATTGACAACTTCGCTGATTTTCTTCGCTGTTTCAGCAAGTGCTGTTACCGAGTTGGTGCTGTTCCCTGCTTCAACAACGGCTTCCTCAGAAACCTCAGTTGCTTGTTGAACTTGCCGGCTAATTTCGTTGATAGAAGAGGTTAGCTCTTCTGCGGCGGCCGCAACCGTTTGAACATTGCGAGAGGCGTCATTCGAGGCAGAAGCAACACCTTGAGCCAATTCTTGGGAACTGCCTGCTGTCTCCGACATGGTTCCAGCAGTGGATTGCAGTTCCGTAATCCCTAGAGACACAGTCGACAGAACTTCATAAATGCGAGTTTCAAAATTCGCAATCAACGCGGAAATCTTATCAGCACGCTCCTGCTTTTCAGCGGTTTCACGTTGTTCTCTTTCGCGGTCTGACTGAAGTCGTTTCTCAGTCTCTGCGCTTTCTCTTTTTTCGCGCTCCGCTTCTTCTTCTGCATGACGGCTAGCTTCAGCCTGCAACCGTTGTTGTTCTATGGCATTTTCTTTAAAGACCAAAACAGCTCGTGCCATTTCACCAATTTCATTTTTCTCATCATGAGACGGAATATCTACGGTATTATTGCCGCCCGACAGTTCAGCCATTGCATGGGTGAGAGACTGTATGGGTTTACGGATCATTCGGATAATCCAAATGGTGACGCCACCCGCAATCAAAAATGCAAGAAGAGCTGTCCAAATAAATTGTTGTATACCCGACTCGCCACTATCAACCGCCTGAGCATAAGCTGTATCTCCGTCGCTTTGCCACAGCTCAACAAGGGTATCGATCGTTTTATACATCACATTGAATTTGCCGTCAGCACTCAGCATCATAACAACAGCGGTACTACCATCCACTTCTGTCATTTCGATAACGCCCTTGGTATCTTCACTGTAATCACCAAGTTCGCCTGCGAGTCTATTCAAAATTTCAAGCTCTGCTTCAGAGTATTTTCCATTGGTAATAAAACCGGCCAATGCCTCATTAGAGCTTTTCAAATACTCATTAAGTGTTCCGCGAAACTTGACAAGCTTTTCTTCGTCTACACCCGCATTGAGCTGGGATATTAGGCGAAAAACGTTACCGTTAAACGCTTGCAAATCTCTCTGGAACCGATACGCTACGCCCGTTTTTGCTTTCGCTTGCACGTTCAGCAATTCCATTGTTTCCAGGTTTTGCTGACTTCCGGTTATGGAAATAATTCCCAGAACAATCAACGCCACCGTAAAGATAGCAGGAGAGATGAAGAGTTTTAGGGAGATACTCACATTCCGCAAATTCATTTTATTATCCTCTAGTCACTAAAAAATTTGCCCGAGAAGAGCACTAGCTGCTCAATTCCCGGGTAAAGTCTCAAATTTATTCGTAGTAACCAATCATCAACATAACATCACCAACGCGGCTAACGTATGAATGTTTTTGGGCAATTTTTTTGGTTTCAGGGTGTGGCCATTTGTATGAAACCCAACCTTTTCCAGCGCCTTTAGCTGTCTCTGACAACTCTTTAACAAAGGCTTTGCCGTCAGTATCTTTCAAACCAGATAAATTTCTGCCAACCAATTTCGCGTTTGCGCCGTGGAACATAATTTTATCATCGGTTAAAGACTGAACCATAATATAGAATTCGCCGTTCTTGTATTCACCAGGCTGATTAAAATCTTTAAAGGCTTGGTCTTGACCGACATCGCCATAATGCTTAACAGCGGCTTCCATCATTGAAAGAACGTGGGGTTTCTTGTCGTCTGCGCTAGCAAAACCAACGGCTAGAAATAAACCCATGATGAGGCCAAGGGAAATTTTTTTGAACATTTTTCTATTCCAGTACAATTTAGTAACTTGATAAACTCAGTTTCTAGTTACACTTGGAAAAGTTAAGCTTTCGCTAAATTCACCTAACAAATAGGATTTTTAGTATATTTTTGTATTAATTAGATACTCAGATATAAAGTTATCCTGTTGAAATCGATTTTACGACTGCCATTATCTCAGCTGGATCTTGAAACCTGCGTATACTGATGAACAAATCTGAGCAGGGCTCATATGTCCGACCTAGTAACTTAATCCACTGTTTTAACCGGCCTGCCCGCCGTAACGACCCATCCATTCCGCCAAGCAAAGTGTTATATTGTACCAGCAACGCCAAAATTTCCGACCACGGGAACTTCTCTGCATCTAATTGCGCAATTTCTAGGGCTAAACTGGGGCGCGCAATGGCGCCGCGCCCGATCATGAAGTCAGTGCAACCACTTACTTCTTTACAGGCCAAGTAATCTTCCGGTGTCCAAATTTCGCCATTTGCCACTACTGGGATTGTAAGCGCTTCACGAATTGGTGCCAAATATTCCCAATGGGCCGGCGCGCGGTACCCTTCAAGTTTAGTGCGGGCATGGACAGTAAGCTTAACGGCCCCCGCCTCTTCGATTGCCAGCGCATTTTCAAGGTAAAGGATCTTATCCTCGAACCCTAGGCGCATTTTAGCGCTAACCGGAATTTCAGCGGGAACGGCTTTTCGAACGGCAGATACAATATCATGTAGCCGGTGTGGAAACCGCAGTAGACTTGCCCCAGCGTCACGCCTATTTACTGTTTTTGCAGGGCAACCAAAGTTTAAATCAACACCAAGCGGGCCAAGAGATCCCACAACTTCTGCATTTTCTGCAAGTATTTGGGGCTCGCCTCCCATGAGCTGCACATGAACTGGTACGCCCGCTGGAGTGCGGCCGCCAGTTTTAAGTTCAGGGCAATATTTATGATAGACGGCAACAGGCAATACCGAATTGCTCACTCGGACAAATTCAGATACGCAAAGGTCAAATCCGCCAATTTTGGTGAGAATATCTCGCATGTAAACGTCAACCACCCCTTCCATCGGGGCTAAGGTCATGCTCATAAAAATAGGTCCATCACAAATATCTATCTTATACGTCTGGTTTTCAGGGTTTTTAGCATAAATTTGGGGTTTGTTTATTTCTTTAATGGAAGTGTCACAATTAAATGCTAAAAAGTGAAAGATTATAAATGACTAAATTAAAGCAGTAACCATAGGGGTTGCTGGAAAGTAGGAAAATATGAGCGGATTTCTGACAAACACCACGTCAGGACATGGATCAGCAAAAAATTTAAAAGAATTTGATAATGCTGACGACGCCTTGAATGAGATCGAGGCAATTTACACCGACAATATAGCAAGAGTTAAAACACGGTTCGAAGCTTTTTCTAATGGTGACAAAACCACACCCATGGAGCCAGCCTACTATCCCTATTTGGGATTAGAAATCGGCGCAAAAGATATTAACCTAAGTGGACGGTTAGCCTACGGTAACCTGCATTCAGCAGGAACGTTTGGTACCACACTCACTCACCCGGAACTCTTTAGAAGTTACTACCGGGAGCAAATTGAACTTATTCTTAAAAATCATAAACGGCCCGTTATGGTCGGCTTGAGCGATCGCCCAATGCCCCTACCGTTTGTGATTGAAAAAGCCTCATCCAACGTCTCTGGAGACGATGTCCAAGCTTTACAAGCAATATTCCCCATGCCCGAGTTGGCAAATATAAACGATTCTATTGCCAACGGTATTAATGAGCCTGCCCCCGGCAAGCCAATGCCTCTGGCACTGTTCACCGCAGAAAGGGTAGATTATTCACTTCTGCGGCTATCCCATTATACGGGCACTGCACCGCGCCATTTCCAGCGCTTTGTCTTATTCACCAACTACCAAAGATATGTGGATGAGTTTATTGAGTATGGCAAGGATCAGGTAAAAAACGGCAATGAGTACCGGGCTTTTGTGGAACCTGGGAATGTTATCACTGCCAATCCAGATCTTACAGATGAGAAACCAGGTGGGGCACACCCGCAGCATCTCCCCCAAATGCCGGCCTATCATTTGGTTAGGGACGGCCATGAGGGCATAACACTGGTCAATATCGGCGTAGGCCCGTCAAACGCCAAAACCATTACGGACCATATTGCGGTGCTCCGGCCCCATTGCTGGTTAATGGTTGGTCATTGCGGCGGCCTTCGGCGGACGCAAAGTCTCGGTGACTATGTCCTTGCTCATGCCTATGTGCGCGAAGATCATGTGCTGGACGAGGATATTCATCCCTCAGTTCCTTTGCCTGCCATTGCAGAAATTCAAGTGGCCCTCACCGAAGCTGTGGCAAACGCTGCCCAGCGGGAAAATGTGAAAGACCACTTTCGAACTGGAACGGTTTATACTACGGACGACAGGGACTGGGAGCTTCGTCATAAGGATCTGGCGCAGCGGTTTAATCAAACCAAAGCTATCGCCATTGATATGGAGTCAGCGACTATCGCTGCCAACGGTTTCCGTTTCCGAGTGCCTTATGGAACATTGTTATGTGTCTCCGACAAACCGTTGCACGGGGAAATTAAGCTGCCGGGTATGGCCAACAAATTCTACCAAGCCCGAACAGCCAGTCATCTTCGCATTGGCATTGAAACATTACGATCCTTGCGCGAGGGCGGCATTGACAGTCTACATTCCCGAAAATTACGTAGTTTTGACGAACCGGCGTTTCGTTAGCTATCTGCCGCTTTAAAATGCGGGATAAGTAATTCTGAAAAGTGAGAGCAAAGGGCCGGGGATAAATCATGCCCCATCCCGCTCACTTGAACGAATGTAGCGCCCGGAATATGATTTGCCACATCTTCACCGCAAGCAAGCGCAAGCAGCGGATCAGCATCGCCGTGGATAACAAGGGCGGGAGCTGCAATACCTTCCAAAATTTCACGCCGTGAGGGCGCAGCCATTACAGCTGCATATTGGCGCATATATCCAGCGGGAGAATAGCTCCGATTAAAACAAGTCTGGATATGCTTGATCAGCTCAGTTCTGTCCCAACGGAAACCAGGGCTACCGATCACTTCATTAACGCGCAGGCCAAACTGGACGATATCCAACATTTCCTGGCTTTGCGGCGCAGAAGACATAATCTCAGTGGCAGCCGGGCTTGGCCCCGGAAGTGTGCTATCGGAAGATGAAGACATAATCGAAGTTAGACTGATGCAACGAGCAGAGAATTGAAACGCAAATAACTGCGCGATCATGCCGCCCATGGACATGCCGACAATATGTGCTCTCTCAATATCCAGTCCATCCAGCACTGCCGCGACATCTTCCGCCATATCGCCCAAACGATAGGGCACGCTTGAGATTTTGCCTTCGCGTTTATCTTCTAGGATTGCGCCAAGATCTGGAATTCCGAGATCATCCAGTTTTTCAGACAACCCAATATCCCGGTTGTCGATCCGAATAACCCGGTAACCCGCATCCACCAGATCCTCACAAAAAGAAATCGGCCAATCGATGAGTTGAAAGCCAAGGCCTGCGATCAAGACAACAGCCGGATGCGCTGGGTCTCCCAAGCTATCGACTTCAAGTTCAACTTTTCCAGCGGTTATACGGGTCATTTCGATTCTCTTTTTGTAGGGCCTTATGCGACGAGGTTACTCAGATCCTCAAAATCAGGCATAAAAAAAAGCGGACCAACTAGTCCGCTTGATTTAATTGCTTTTCAGATGATCTAGCTTGTGGATTTAATCCAAGCTTCAATTTGTCCTTTTGGTGAGGCGCCAACTTTAGTTCCGGCAACTTCACCATCTTTGAACAGCATCAATGTTGGAATACCGCGAACGCCATATTTTGTTGGCACATTTGGGTTTTCATCAATATTGATCTTTGCAATCGTGATTTCACTGCCCATTTCTGAAGAAATTTCTTCAAGAGAAGGGGCAATTGTTTTACACGGTCCGCACCATTCGGCCCAGAAATCGACCAATACAAGTCCGTCATTTTTCAAAACATCTTCGTCAAA
>CAJXWA010000068.1 GCA_913062525.1 uncultured Alphaproteobacteria bacterium
CAGAATAAAGCGGTAGATAACATTCGCCAAACGCTTGGTCGTGATGTGCAGTTACAAGATAGCTTTAAAGTGGCATTAAATGGCCTGGTTGTTGAATTAGAGCCGCATGAAGTACTGGCATTGCGTAAAATGCCAGGGGTATTGGCTGTAGAAAAAGAAGAAATGCAGCAGTTATTAACCGATGTTGGCCCGCAACACGTTGGTGCACCAGCAATTTGGGATAATAGCGATATTGAAGGCTCTAAAGGTGAAGGCCTGGTTGTTGGGGTAATGGATACCGGTATCGCCTCTTACTTTAAAAAAGTTTATAGCTGGTCAGGAGTCGCAGGATTTGACGCTGTGCCATTTAACCCTTCATTTGCCGATATTGGTGGTGATGGTTATGATCACGCGTTCTTCGATAATGTATCTGCAGGAATTACAGCAACATTTTCTGCTGTCACGACTGTCACTGGTGATGCTGGCATAGGAACCGACACATTGGTCGATGTGGAGAAAATTCGAGGATCAGAATTTAATGATACGCTGACTGCGGATGGAACTTATTCGGGAACATACGGAGATTTTAACGTCTTTGAAGGCGGTGATGGGGACGATAGTATAACGGGTAACGGCAATACGCGGGTGGAATACTTGAACGCAGATGGCGGTGTGGTGGTAGATCTCGTCGCCGGCACAGCAAATGCCGGCGGACTTGGCGCAACTAATGTCGGTTCAGATACTCTGGTTGGCGGTATTAACCGCATCGCAGGATCCCATTTTGGAGATTCTTTAACCGGCGGCGCCGATGATGATATGGAAAGTTTCCGTGGCATGGATGGTAACGATACCATCGATGGCTCAACAGGGTATGATGAGTCTGATTATTGGCTCTCTGCAGAAGGTGTTACGGCAACATTAACCACTGGCGGTTTGGGGACAGTCTCAAAAGCTAGCGGTGAATTAGATACCCTTATCAGCATTGAAAAAATTCGAGGAAGTGAGTTTGCTGATAGTTTTGATGCATCTGCGTTCGACGGCGGCTCCTACGGTCTCTTTAATGTTTTCGAAGGACTCGATGGCAATGATACTGTCGTTGGGAACGGCGAAACTCGCGTTGAATACCGGGAAGCAGACGGCGGTGTATATGTGGATTTAGCTACTGGCACTTCGCAGGGGATCGCGGGGTTCGATGGTGCCACAAACGTGGGTACAGATACCATCACAGGCGCTAACAGTATTGTGGGCTCAGCTTTTAACGACAGCCTTGTTGGCGGTGCTATCGATGATTACGAGGAGTACCGGCCGGGAGCTGGCGATGACACGATCGACGGCGGAACTGGTTTCGACCGCTTGCGGTATCATTTCGCAGATGCAGCCGTAACCGTAGAGTTTAGTGACGTGACTGAAGGCAGTGGCACGACATTTAATGATGGTGATGGTGGCTCGGACGTATTCACAAATATTGACGAAGTTCAGGGATCAGTTTTTGGCGACTCGCTAACTGGAAATTCTCAAAATGACAGATTTATTGGCGGCGCTGGTGATGACACTATTACGGGCGGCGCTGGTTATGACGTCGCGAGATATGATCGTAGCGATCAAGATTTCGCCGTTCATGTGGATTTATTTGATGGGTTTGCCTATGACGACGGCCATGGTGATGTAGATGTGTTGGCCGGTATTGAAAATATTCGCGGTGGTTCCATGAACGACTCCCTGTACGGGAGCGCTGAATATGAGAGGTTACAAGGCGGCGGGGGAAATGATGATCTTCAAGGGCGTGATGGTCGGGATACACTGGAAGGTGATGACGGTAATGATACTCTCAGCGGTGGTGATGACTGGGATACCTTGGAAGGCGGAGACGGCGTAGATAGCCTTGATGGCGGCGCAGGCAGTGATTGGCTAAACGGTGGAGCTGGTGATGACTTCATCGATGGCGGCGCGGATTCAGATGGCGTTAATTATTATACTGAAACGGTGGGTATTAATGTCTCTATGTCGAGTGCTGGTGCAGGCACCGTTACGCATGACGGGTATACCGATACACTGATCAATATTGAGCGCATCCATGGCAGCTATCACGCAGATTTCTTCACAGGAAGTTCTGACGCAGACCGGTTCTATGGAGAAGATGGCGATGACACAATGGATGGCGGAGCCGGCGACGATTTCATGCAAGGAGGCGACGGTGCCAACTCGCTAGAAGGCGGCCTTGGTAACGATACGGCTGATTATTACAGTGTGTCTACCGGCGTTACTATTGTCATGACAGGCGGCGGCGCTGGAACCGTCCTACATGATGGTGATACAGATACTTTAGGTGGATTTGAGGAGCTGGGCGGCAGTTACGCTGATGATAACATAACGGGAAGTGCTGATAGCGAGAATTTTTATGGGCACAGTGGAGACGACACCATTTTGGGTGGAGGCGGTTTAGACTGGATTCATGCCGGTATTGGAGCCGATATTGTGACCGGTGGTGCGGACGATGATTCCTTTTATGTAGATGCCGTGGAGGAAGCCACTATTGTTGCTCTCAATGGTGTTTTTGCTAGCAGTAGCGACGTTATTACGGATTTCACGACAACCTCAGATTTTCTTGTGTTGGGTAGCAGTTTTGCTTTCAGTGGATCATATGACGCAGCTGATGATTTTCTGACGACTATTGGCGGGAGTGCCTACGACGGCACGAATGCAGATTATACCGGTGGACAAGATACTGGGGAAGCCAAGCTGATTTTTGACGGCTCGTATTTGTACTACGATGATAACGAAAGTGCTGACGGGTATACAGTAATTGCCGAATTCACCAGTGGCACAATTGTTGGTGCTGATGTGAACGCAACCTAAGCTATCGTTTAGTTTGAGTTAAAGGCGGGCCTTATTCAGGCCCGCTTTTTTGTTTTAACTTAAGGGGCTAACTGCAAAAATTCTTGTTGGATCAGCGACGATAACCTTCGCATACCATCCCTAATATCTTCTTCATTGCAAGTAGTGAAGGACAGGCGGAGAGTGTTTTCGCCGCCGCCATTTGCAAAGAAGGCAGCTCCCGGGACGAAGGCAATTTTTTCAACAGATAGCGCCTTTTCAAGTAAAACACGAGCGTCCAAAGTTTCAGGCAATGTGAGCCAAACAAACATACCGCCCTTTGGCTGGTTAAAGGAGGCACAATTAGGCAGATATTGATGCAACGCATCAACCAAAGCATCCCGCCGTTTCCCGTAAACTGATCGTAGTTTTTCGATGTGATCTTCAAGCAAGTTTGCAGACAACTCGTAGGTTATAATTTGATTTAGCGTAGAACTATGCAAGTCATTGGCTTGTTTCAATAATACGAGCTTGTCCAGTATCACGCGCGGCGCAATGGTCCAGCCAACCCGAAGGGCAGGCATCAATGTTTTAGACGCCGTACCAAGCTGGATAACCAACCCCTTATTATGCCACTGGTTTGCACTGATATATTGGCTTTCAAGTGTAAGGAACGAAGGAGGCGGTGCAATATCGTAATAAAGTTCACGGTAGGCGGTGTCTTCCAGAATGATCACATCAAATTCATGGGCAAGCTTGATGATTTGAACTCGTCGGTCTTCTGGGATCGTCATTCCGCCAGGATTTTGAAAATCAGGGATCGTATACAGAAGTTTAATACCAGCTTCAAAAGCCTGTTTTACGCTCTCAACAATAAGACCATGCTCGTCAGTCTCGATTGAAATGTAGTTGGGGCGACGTGTCCCAAAAACCTGCAAGGCGCCTAGGTATGTGGGGTTTGCTACTCCGATAGGTGTCCCTGCATCTATAAATGCGGATGCCAATAATGTCAGAGACTGCTGTGCACCATTGGTGATTAGAATGTTATCTGCAGTCAGACCCAAGTTTGGTTCCGAAAATTTTTTGGCGACCCAGTTCCGTAAAGGCTGGTAACCCTCAGTCTGAGAATATTGCATAGATTGCCTATTAATGGCGGAATTTTGTTCTAGGCGGTCACGGATCCTCGCGACTTCCTCCATGGGGAATAATGCAGGGTCGGGAATGCCACCAGCAAATGACAAGATGGATGGATCTTCCAGAATTTTGAGCAATTCTCTAATTTCAGATGCCTGAATTGCTTTCGCATCCAGTGAAAATTTGTCATTCCAATTCATAGTTCGATCCTCATCGATAATTAATGACAGTATTATTGACCTATATTTTATTGCGTGTCAAATCAATATTATGACATTAAGTGTCTTCAGGTGGACCAAATTGGAAACTATTCGAAAAATTGGCTTGAAAATAGTAAGCCGCAAATCGTGAGTTATGGCAATTTGCGGCTGTTTGAGTGACTATCCGTTGCTTAGGAATTCTGAAGTCGAAACAACTTTGGCGTAGCTCATGGCAAGAGGTGCCATGATCGCAGCATGAACCATAGGGGCGGGAACGATTTCGCCGTTAAATTCCTGCTCTTTTGCACCGCAAGCATCCTCCACCACCGTAACGTTGAAGTCAAAATCAGCTGCCGCCCGAGTTGTGGCATCAACGCACATCTGGCTCATGGCACCGCAAATAGTGACATTCTCAATGTCTGCGTTTTTCAAATCTTCCAAGAGGGTGGTGTTTTTGAAACTGTTTGGCTTATTTTTGAGGATAATAGTCTCACCGTTCTTCGGTGCGACAGACGTATGAATTGCCGCACCGGGAGTTCCTGGACGGAAAAACGGGGCTTGGTCTGACGGGATTTCGTGCCGAATGTGAATGACTGTCGTTCCGTTGGATCGTGCATTTTCGAGTAATTTTGCGGCATTGCTCGCGGCTTGCTGCATTTGATGCACAGGCCAGCTTCCATTTTCGAAGTAATCGTTTTGGATATCGATAAGAATAAGAGCTGTTTTAGACATATTGGCTTCCTTAATTTGTGTAGGGATTAGTTATGCCTTCCAAGCGGCGCAAAAGAAATTGGCTGAAATGACAAATATTGTGCTATATACGCCAAATGAAGAGCAATCCTAAAACCGACCCGTGCGCAATCGCAATTGTCGCCTATCCCGGCGTTCAAATGTCGGCGGTAATGGGGCTTGACGACTTGTTCACTATTGCAAATAGCTATAGTGAAAATCAGGGTGCTCGCCAGCTTCAAGTGGTGGAGGTGACTGCTACTGGTGCAAATGAATTGCCCGAGAGTTCTTTTAAAGGGGTGATCTTGCCACCAACCCTCTCAGGGGTGCGCGGGAAAGAGGAATATGATCTGCAAAAATGGTTGAGAGCGCAACACAAAGACGGCGCTGTAATGTGCTCTATTTGCGGGGGGGCTTTTTGGCTGGGGTATAGTGGTCTTCTGAAGGGACGGCCCGCAACAACTCACTGGTTGCTTGAAGATAGTTTTCGCGCTGAATTTCCACAAACCCTGACAAATGCAGAAGCATTGCTAATCGATGATCATGATATTGTGACGGCGGGTGGATTGATGGCATGGTTGGATCTTGGTCTGTTTATCGTAAAGCGGTTTTTGGGGCCGCAGATTATGAGCCAAACAGCACGTCACTTGTTAATTGACCCTAGTGGCCGGGAACAAAAGAACTACCGCAGCTTTACGCCACCTCTTACTCATGGAGATCATGTCGTATTGCAGTTACAGCATTGGTTGGAGGGGAATGCCGCGGAGGATTTGACTGTAAAGGCAATGTCAGCAAAAACAAATCTGTCGGAACGAACGTTTCTCCGCCGGTTTAAAAAAGCCACAGGTTATACGCCCAGTATTTACACTCAGAATTTACGCATTGAAAAGGCACGAGGCCTGCTGGAACGAACAAGAACATCTGTTGCCGAGATTAGCTGGCAGGTGGGATATGGGGATGCGTCGGCGTTTAGCCGAATATTCAAAACCTATACTGGGCTGAGCGCGCGCGAATACCGAAAACGGTTTGGAGTGAGCGACGCGTAGTAGCGGCTGCTTTTCTATCCCCACTTTCGCCTGCGAAGTTCGGTGGCAGTGGCGCCAAATTTCTCTTTGATATGGCGAGAGAAATGATTGGCATTCTCGTATCCACAACTGAACGCGATTTCAGAAACCGACAGGCCGCTATTTCTAATGAGTTGAAGGGCTTTTTGAGATCTGATTGTCCATAGGTACGCGATGGGTGTTTGTCCAAGGTCGCGTTTAAAGACACGTGTGAGATATTGAGGGGTTGCGTTGGCGTATATTGCGATGTCCGTCAGTGTGCAATGAGTGGCGATATTTTGTTCCATGAATAATTTTGCCCGCAAGGTCGATTTATGAATAGGCTTCTTTCTCTGCAGGATTTGAGCCTGATAGACATATTCTTGAAATAAAGTGCGCCCGATAGAGGCTTCCATTATTTGTGCCTGATCTCCTTGTTCATATTGAAAGCCAAGTCCCATTCGGTGTAAGTCCAGCATTCTGCGAGAAACCGGCAATTTCTTGGGAAGCAGGGAAAGTGTTTCAAGAAGGTTCTGCGGATTAACTGGCAAGGTCGCTTCGCACCATGATATTCGGGTGTCGATATTTTTCCGAAAATCATATTGAAGGTGGGATTTACTGGGGACCAGCGCACTATAGCCTTCAATCAGGGAAATTTCGTCGCCGTCGATGTTGACGGAAACAGCGCCAGATTGAACCAGTACGAACTCAAGTTGGGACTGAGAAATTGGCCCGAACCGCCCGCCTTTAAGGTAGGAGGTTTCGCCAAATGTAAAAGAATTAAGAGTAGTTATAATATTCATTTAGATAAGTTGAATGCCTTGGCTGTATGAATTTATTGTTCAATATTGACATAAAATATGCCAAATATATTACAGAATAACAAATCTATAATTTCTATTAGTTCATTTGAGTAAGAAATTGTCCATTGGTGGATATTGAAATCGACGCCGCTGTCTGCGCACAATCTGATAGCTTTGCGGGTTTCCGTATCAACAGATTTTAATTAGTTTCGATGGACGTATTATGGATATTAAAGAGCGAGTGCGCGCAGGTGCGGGTAAGATTAAGTCAGATTTTGTGATCACCAATGGTAATTTGGTAAATGTCGCGTCATCTGAAATTTACCCTGCAGAAATTGCTATCAAGGGTGAGCATATCGTCGCGATTGGCGATGTGGAACACTGCAAGGGCCCTGAAACCACATATATCGACGCAAATGGCGGCTATATTTGTCCGGGATTAATCGATGGTCATTTGCATGTGGAATGCAGCAAGCTGTCGGTCACCAGTTTTTCAAAAATGGTTGTGCCGCTTGGGACCACAAGCATTATTTCAGGTCTTGATCAGATACTCGTGGTGTCTGGCCTTGAAGGCGTCCGCCACTTTCTTGATGAAGCAAACGCTGGTCCGCTCGGTATCTTCTGGGGCGCACCTTGTAAAACGCCGTATACGATGCCGACGTCTACAGTCGGGCATTATTTTGGGCCAGATGATCACCGGGAAACCCATGGGTGGCCGGAATGTATTGGTATTTGGGAAACCGTGCGGGAGTTCATTCAAGAAGAGGACGAGGACGTCTTTGAAGCCCTAGAAATCGCTGAGAAAAATAACCTTCCTGTTTTTGGCTGCGCGCCTATGTGCAAAGGCCATAAATTGGCGAGCTACGTAAATGCGGGTGTCCGGCTGGATCATGAAAGCTATACCCATGATGAAGCTTTAGAAAAACTTCGGAATGGTATGTTTGTTGTTGTTCGAGAGTCGTCTATTTCGCATTTCCTTGAAGAAAACATACAACTTGCCACCAAAACCGCCCCCAAAGCGCAGCACAGAATTAGCTTTTGCACGGATGATGTTGTAGCGTCAGATGTTTTAAAACGCGGTCACTTAGACAATATGGTTCGCATGGCAATTAACGCTGGGGTTGAGCCTGTGAGTGCCATTCAAATGGCTACGATCAACAGTGCGGTTGCCTATAGAATTGATCATAAGGTTGGCATCGTAGCACCAGGCCATATTGCTGATATTATCATAGTCGATGACCCCGCCACATTTAACGTAAAACAGGTCATTGCCAAGGGTAACCTCGTGGCAAAAGACGGTAAGATGATTACAGAGTTGGTTGCGCCGGCGCGGCCTTCATATCTAACTGATACCTTCAAAAGTACAGAAGTTACACCCGCTGATTTAAAGGTTCGCTCACCGTTTGAGACTGCCCGGGTGAAAGTGAAGGCATTACAGGCAACGGAACAAATTTTTGTCAGAAAAGGCCGTGATGCCGTCATGGAAGTACGTGACGGAGTTGTTGTTCCGGATATTGAAAATGATCTTCTGTATATGTCAGTCGTAGAGCGTTACGGAAAAACCAACAATAGGCCCACGGGAATTGTCTCTGGCTTTAATTTGAAACGCGGTGCACTTGCAACCTCCACATCGCCGGATGATAACAATATAGTTTGTGTTGGTACAAACAGTGAGGATATGGCCATTGCGGTTAATCATATTCGAAGTGCCGGTGGCGGGCAGGTTGTTGTCGACGATGGGAAAATTATTGAATTTCTAGCTCTTCCAATTGGTGGGATTGTATCGGATATTGATCCAGCGGAAATGGCGTTAAAAGAGGAGAGCCTTGATGATGCCGCGCGTGTTCTTGGATGTGATGTCCCGTGGCCGTTTATGTATATGTTCGTCTTGTCTATTACGGCTATTCCTGATTACGCCATGACGGACCTTGGTGTTATTGATTGCGTGAATTTGACTGTGATTGACCCTGTAGTTGGTCCTGTTCAAGATTAAGGAGAATAAGAATGGAAGAAATGGAAACCTTTATCGCAGGGATGCCAAAAGCAGAACTCCACGTCCATGTAGAGGGAACTTTGGAGCCAGAGCTGAAGTTTGACCTTGCGAAAAGAAACCAGCTTGATCTGCCGTATAAATCCGCAGATGAAATGAGACAGGCATATGATTTCGATGATTTGCCATCGTTCCTCAAAATTTATTATGAAGGCATGAGTGTCCTACTGACTGAGCAGGATTTTTATGACCTGACATACGCTTATCTTAAAAAAGTACACGGACAGAATGTCCTCTACGCTGAAATGTTTTTTGACCCGCAGGCCCACACTGTTCGTGGGGTTTCTTTTGAGACGGTTATTAACGGAATTCACCGGGCGCAATTGGATGCACGGGACGCATTTGGAATCAAAACACAATTGATCATGTGTTTCTTGCGGGATATGACGGCGGAATCAGCCATGGAAGCGTTGGTGCAATCATTGGCCTACAAAGATTGGATTGTCGGCGTTGGTCTAGATTCTGATGAGGCGGGCAATCCGCCTTTGAAATTCAAAGAGGTGTTTGAGGCCGCACGGGAGCACGGTTATCTCTTGACGATGCATTGTGATGTGGATCAAAAAGGCTCTGTTGCTAATATTTGGCAAACTCTAAATGACATAAAAACTGATCGCATTGATCACGGCGTAAACGCGCTGGAAGATCAAGTATTGTGTGATGAGATTATTAAACGTAATCTCACACTAACGGTTTGTCCCATATCCAATGGATATGTTACACCGAGTAAAAAAACGGCCGAAATAAAAGCAATGCTAACAAGGGGAATGAAGGTTACTGTCAATTCGGATGATCCAGCGTATTTTCCGGGATATATGACTGAAAACTTGATAGCAACCCAGCAGGAAGCAAACCTAACGAAGGACCAGGTGGTTCAACTCGTGAAAAATGCTTTTGATGGGAGTTGGCAACAAGCAGAAGAAATTGAAGCAATGACGTCGAAGTTGAGTGCGTATGTGGCTCAATAAATTGTCGAGACTATAGATAACAACAGGATGAGGTTTAAAATGAAACGCAGATTTATGCTGAAAACAATGATGGGTGCGATGGCAACCCTGACACTTCTAGGTGCTGCAAACGCATCGGCCGCTGACAAGCTTAAAGTGGGCTTTGTATATGTTGGGCCGATCAGTGACCATGGATGGTCTTACCAGCATGATCAGGGCCGTCTTGCTGTTGAGAAAGCTCTCGGCGATAAAGTTGAAACAACTTATGTTGAAAACGTTGGAGAAGGTGCAGACTCGGAGCGGGTTATCCGTAAATTGGCAAGCAGCGGCCATTCGTTGATTTTTACAACATCATTTGGGTATATGAACTCAACATTGAAAGTTGCTAAAGCATTCCCAAAAGTTAAGTTTGAGCATGCAACTGGCTATAAAACTTCTAAAAATGTCAGTGTTTATTCAGGACGTTATTACCAAGGCCGTTATATTATGGGCCAAATCGCCGGTAAAATGACGAAGACTAATAAACTTGGCTATGTTGCGTCCTTCCCAATCCCTGAAGTTGTTCGCGGCATCAACGCGTTTATTTTGGGTGCAAGATCTGTAAACCCAGAAGCGACCATCACTCCAGTTTGGGTAAACACTTGGTATGACCCAGGTAAAGAAAGCGACGCTGCCACAGTTCTGATCGATCAGGGCGCTGATGTTATTACACAGCACACTGATAGTCCTGCCCCGCTTCAGGTCGCTGAAAAACGCGGTGTTCTGGCATTTGGCCAAGCCTCTAACATGATCCAGTTTGCACCAAACACGCAACTGACAGCTATCGAAGATAACTGGGGTCCATATTACATCGCAAGAACAAAAGCCGTTCTTGATGGCACATGGAGCAAAGGTAACGTTTGGGACGGGCTGTCATCAGGCATGGTGAAAATGTCACCATATAAAAATATGCCAGCCGACATCCAAGCCATGGCAATGAAAACAGAAAAAGCTGTCAGCAGCGGCGCGTTAAACCCGTTCGCTGGACCAATTAATAAACAAGACGGTACTGTTCTTGTAAAAGCAGGCGAGGTGGTTTCTGAAGGCGACCTTGCAGGCATGAATACCTATGTTGAAGGCGTCATCGGAAGTCTTCCAAAATAAAACATAAAATCGAATGCCCCGGAAATTTTTCGGGGCATTCAACTTTTCTTCAAAACGATGAGTTGCCAGTCTTTCCGCGCTCACATATTCTCAGGATTATCTGACATTTCGAGATGCAACTGGTCTCCGGTGAACGGATGAAGGGCGAGGACATCTTCGTTAAGCTCTATTCCAAGGCCCGGTTTTGTCGGTGGAATGAGGCATCCGTCTTCCCATTGAATAGGTTCTTTTAGGACGGCAGCGTGAAAATCGCCCATGGTCTTAATGCTCTCCTGAATAAGGAAATTTGGCGTGCAGGTGCTCAACTGCATATCAGCCATAGCAGAGACGGGCCCGCAATACATATGCGGGGCAATTTGGGCGTAATATACTTCAGCCATTGAAGCGATCTTCTTGCCCTCCAGTAATCCTCCGACGCGGCCAAGTGCCATTTGCAGGATAGATGCTGAGCCATTTTGTAGAACTTTCGCAAATTCATATTTTGTACAAAGACGCTCCCCCGTTGCGATGGGGATTGTTGTTTGTTTGGCAAGTTTTGCCATTTCAGTTTCGATTTCGGGTGGCGTCGGTTCTTCGAACCAAAGGGGATCGTATTTCTCTAACCGGCGAGCGAGCCGGATCGCACCAGATGTGGTGAGCTGTCCGTGAGTTCCAAATAGGATGTCAGCCTTGTCTCCCACAGCTTCCCGAACGCGCGCGACCATTTTCTCTGAAATATCCATACGTTCTAACGACGGTTGTCGGGGGTCGAACGCAGTATAGGGGCCAACTGGGTCGAATTTAACAGCCGTAAAGCCCTGAATTACAGCAACTAACGCTCTTTCTGCAGCCATATCAGGGTCAAGATAGACATCGGCTTTATCACCATCCTCAGGGTAGAGGTATGTGTAGCTTCTCAATTTTTCATGAACCTGACCGCCTAGCAGGTTGTAGATGGGTTGGTTCGTCTCTTTTCCGATAATATCCCAACAGGCCATTTCTAAGGCGCTTAGAACACCCATCATTGAAACATCCGGTCGCTGAGTATATCCACTGGAATAGGTACGGCGCCAAAGTTTTTCAATGTTAAACGGGCTTTCGCCAAGAAAGCGCCGCTCGAAAACATCCCTGATCATTTGGGTGGTTATGTCTGGATGAAAAGGCACGGCATAAGCCTCGCCAATACCGCTGATCCCGCTGTCAGTGGTGATCTTCAAAAAGACCCAAAATTGACCTCCCCAATGGGGTGGGGGGGTGCCAACAACAAATGTTTCTAAGTCTACTAATTTCATCGGTAAAACCCTATTTTATTATTAACCGGTTAATTTATTTAAACGTAATAATATTACGCAAAGCCTTGTTGGATCTGACTTCTTCGATCGCCTCATTGATTTGATGAAGGGGATAACGACCGGTAACCAGCTCATCTAGTTTTAGACGTCCTTGTTCATAAAGGGAGACAAGTTTGGGGATATCAACACGCAGGCGAGTGGATCCCATTTTACTCCCTAAAATACGCTGCCCAGCGGCTGCCAGATTTCCAACATCAACGGAAATCGTCGCGCCCGTTGGCGGCATGCCGACAATGACCAAAGTGCCGGATAGAGATAGAAGCTCTAAGCCTTGCTCGAAAGCTTTGGGGCTACCGGCAGCCACGAACACATAGTCGGCGCCGGATCCATTTGTTAATTCCAAAATTTCATCGCATAAATTTGTCTTGGTGGGGTTCAAGCTGTGGGTTGCACCGAACGTCTTGGCGGCGTCTAACTTGGCATCGGCCAAGTCGACGCCAATAATTGGATTTGCGCCAACAAGAGTTGCGCCCTGAATGCTGTTAAGCCCGACCCCGCCGCAGCCTATGACAACGACAGAGGCTCCAAACGGGACGTTGGCTGTGTTGGTGACCGCGCCAAGCCCTGTAATAACGCCGCAGGAGAGCAGGCAGGCAACATCTAGCGGAATTGTATCAGGTATGGTGACGACTTGAGATTGATCGACGACAATCTCTTCTGCAAACCCTCCGGTCTTCAGTCCTTTGATGATTTTATTACCGCTGACATCTTGAAGGCTGACGTCTTCGTCAGATGCAAATGGTGCGGGGCAAATATAAGGCTCACCGCTTTCGCATGTTCGGCAATGACCGCACGATCGGATGAGGGTTGCAATAACCCGGTCCCCGACTTTTGCGTCATGGACATTGGCACCAACGTCAATAATTATACCGGCAGCTTCATGTCCAAATATTTGAGGTAACTGTCCGCCCCAACCGCCATCCATAAAGGTTAAGTCCGAATGACATATGGCGCAGGCCGCCAATTTTACATGGACTTCATTTGCTGCGGGTTTTGCTAACTTAACCGTTTCTATTGAGAGCAGTGCTCCGAACTCTCTGCATACAGCTGCTTGCATTGGATCTCCTTTTCAAAATGAGAAAATTCAATTTTTGTGAAACCAGAGTTAGAATAAAGGTGGCTTCCATTACTCTTTTCTTGTGCTTAATCGTGATTAATATTATAATAATATAAAGAAAAGTCGAATGACCAGTCTTGATCTGCGTTCCACGACATTTACAGAGCCGCCGTGCTCTGATTTCTAGATTTTCGTGTTCACCTTTGTTGATGTACTTATTTTGTGCCAATTGCGCGGGCATGCGGTGTGTTCTGTTGAAATTCACTTATTTTATGGAGATGGGGTTCTATGACTTATGGATTTAAAAACTTAGTATTTGAGGGCGGTGGCGTTAAAGGGATTGCGTATGTCGGCGCAATGGAAATCATGGAGGCAAAGGGTGTTTTAGCGAATATCACCCGTGTCGGGGGGACTTCTGCAGGTGCCATTAATGCCGTCTTGGCAGCTTTAAATTATTCCAATGCCGAAGTTCGTCAAATCATGGAAACCATGAATTTTAATGATTTTATGGATGATGATCCTGGTTTTCTGCGTGATGTAAACCGGCTAACCGACGATTTCGGGTGGTTTAAAGGTGATTTCTTCCTTGATTGGGTAGGCGATTTAATCGAAAAGAAATCAGGTAACCGGAATCTGACCTTTAAGGGACTAAAAAGCCACGAAGCGGGATTCCGAGATTTATATGTTTGCGCAACTAATCTATCGACGCATTTTTCCGAAGTTTTTTCCGCAGATCATACACCGAGTATCCGAGTTGCTGATGCGGTTCGTATGTCCATGTCCATACCTTTGTTTTTTAAAGCTGTGAAACAAAACTCCGGTAAGGATGTCTATGTTGATGGTGGTGTTTTACGAAATTTTCCCATCAAACTGTTTGATCGCCAAAAATATATTGATGAAGCCGATCAGCCCCAGTTTATGGAGCAGCCAGAAGCCTACGTCGAACAAACCAAAGATCTCCATGCAGCGCATCCGAAAAGCAGTCCATACGTTGTGAATAACCAGACACTGGGATTTCGCTTAGATACAAAGGCTGAAATAGCGACTTTCCGTTATGGGGAAGACCCAAGCCATTATAAAATCGACAGCTTCTTTGATTTTGCAAAACATTTGATGAACACAATGATGGACGCAGAACTTGCAAGGCATCTGGAATCTGATGATTGGAAGCGAACTATTTATATCGACACACTTGGCGTGAAAACCACAGAATTCGATATCGATGATGAGAAGAAAAGCAAGCTTGTGCACTCCGGAATGGTCGGCGCAGAGAAGTTTTTCGACTGGTATGATCAGCAAGCCAATGAGTGAGATCTATTGTCGCTTTAGCTTATAATTTTGGGCTGGCATTGTCGTTCATAAAATCATTGATGAGCCTGTCTAGATTTTGCAGCCTTTGGTCTTTGATTTGATCCCAGATTGTTTCTGCGACTTGTGGGGTCGCGTCATAAAATTTGTGACTGATCATAAAATGCCAATAATGCTGAGAGAAAGGTGGCTCTAGCGGAATGACTTTTTTCTCAAGCCCTTGTTGGCGCAAGAGAAGTTGCCCACCAACTTTCTCGATAATATGGCCATCCAATCTGCGAATGGAGACAAGCCGTAATGCTTCAACCGCTAAATAGGCGGTTTCTGCTTTGATGTTGTGTTCGTCTTTTAGGGTTGTGACGACAACATATCCGAGTGGTGCTCCAATAGTTGGGGGAGTGCCTTCTTTAAAATTTCCATCCCAGTCTACGGGATTACTTGCAGAACTGAATACTGAGTATGTTGCTTTGATTAAATGCCGGGATTTATCTTCTTTCCCATTAACCATTGGGTATCGGCCAATTGTTTTGCGGTTTTTTCGATAAATTGACGCGAATAATCCATCAACTTCGTTGCGTTCTAGAAGTTTGAGGCAGCGCTTCCACGGATATGCAACAAAAACAGGTTTAAGGCCGGCATTGGTAATAGCTTCAGTTAGAATTTTTGGAACAACTCCGATTAATTGTCCGGGATGGCTTTTGGATTGATCTGTCCAATAAGGGGGGAAAGGTGCTGTCTCATGGCAAATGAGGAAGTCTTTCGCCTGAGCGGGAGATGTTCCCATCAGGGAGCCAAACAATATGAAAACGAATGCAGCCAAGTTTAAAGGATAGAAAAACATGACCTTTTCCTTTCCGTCACAAGTATGTAATTTTTTATATTAGCATGATTTTGGCTAAATGTAACTGGTCCCGTTAGGCTTTTGTGTTTCTGTGGCTGCATGTGATTTTGTCATCGATATCTTGAATGTTCTTGTTTTGTTCTATATACTGTTCTGTTCACTTAAATTTAGAGAACGGGATTCTGGGCAGAATGCCAACAGACAAACGACATGTGATTAGTCAGCTGAAGGAGCGAATGGAAACGCTGAACGGATCCGTGCGTTCTGAAAAGGATCACTCCGAAGGTGCACCGCGATCACCTGACGATCTACCAAAACTGACAACAGGTGCTATCCATGAATTTGTTCCGGGCGATTACGCTGATTATCCAGCCGCTCTTGGTTTTATGATCTGTTTGTTGCTGAACATGCGAGAGGATAAAGCGACTCCTGTTTTATGGTGCAGTCTTGATGGGTATTCAGATTTCCCCACATTACCCTATCCGCAAGGGTTAGCCTCTCTTGGGTTGTCGCCGGAGAGCGTTTTGAATGTGAGCGTTCGCCGGGAAAAGGAAATGCTGTGGGTGCTGGAGGAGGCTTTGTCGTCTGCGGCCTGCCCCATGATTATTGGAACATATACAGCGGTAGAGAAGCTGTATGATTTTACTGCCAGTCGGCGTCTGTCCATGCGGGC
>CAJXWA010000069.1 GCA_913062525.1 uncultured Alphaproteobacteria bacterium
TAAAATGCTGGGTATCAATGCCGAAGCGGGATACGTGCTGGGGATCAAGCTTTCTTTGCATCAAATGAGTTTTTCTGTAACAGACTTTAAGGGTAACGTTGTTCACACAATGCATCTTCCCTTTCGAGGAAACCAGAATTGTGATGTCACGCTCGATATCATCGAAATGGGTATTCAAAGATGTTTGAAAAAAGCTGAAATCAAGCAAGAAAATATATCAGGGGTTTGTATTGGTATTCCAGGATATGTGAGCCACGAAACAGGCATGTGCCATTGGAGCCCTATTTTTACGGAAAGAGATATTCCGGTTGCGCGACTCCTACAAGAGCGTTTGGGACTTAAAATCTTCATTGAAAACGACGCCAATCTTGTAACCTTGGCCGAGCACTGGTTTGGTGAGGGCAGAGGCTTGTCGTGTTTTGCTGTGGTAACCGTTGAGCACGGGATCGGCATGGGACTGGTGGTCGATGATGATCTTTATCGCGGTGCCAATGGTATTGGCCCAGAACTTGGTCATTCGAAAGTTGAGATCGATGGGCGGCTTTGCCGTTGCGGTCAACTTGGTTGCGTCGAAGCCTATGCAAGTGACTATGCTATATTGCGGGAAGCCGATGTTGAGTTTTCAATCGATGCATATAACGAAAACCCGAAAGCCTACCATGAGACTATTTTGAAGATTACTGAGCGAGCACGTAACAACGATGAACATCTTTCCGCTGTTTTCAAGAATGCAGGAAAGCGTTTGGGGCAGGCCGTCGCAAATATGATCGCGATCCTTAACCCGCAAACAGTTATTTTTACAGGTGACGGTATGCGCGCTGGCGAAATCCTTATTACGCCCGCGATTGAAGAAGCAAGACGTCTCAAACTATCGGGCGATAAAAATGAAACCGAATTTATAACGCATATTTGGGGCGATGAAGTTTGGGCCCGAGGCGCTGCCGCTTTGACGTTGCAGCACATCTATGCGGAACCAGACGAAAAACAAAATTTTTCGTCTTCAAAAATAAAGGGTCCAACGAAACTGAAACCTTCAAAGCGGGCTAGAAGATAAGTATTAAAGATCGGGAGAAGCGATATGACATCAAAATCTAAAACCAAATTGCGCAGCCAATGGTGGTTTAATGACCCGGATGATATGGGCATGACGGCCATGTATCTGGAACGGTATTTCAATTTTGGTCTGACTCCTGAAGAATTACGGTCTGGTCGGCCGATCATCGGTATTGCACAAACGGGCAGTGAACTTTCGCCCTGTAACTATATTCATTTACAGTTGGCATCGCGGATCAGAGACGGCATTCGGGATGCCGGCGGTATACCTATAATCTTTCCAGTTCACCCAATTCAGGAAACGGGACGCCGCCCAACAGCTGCTCTTGACAGAAATCTCGCTTACATGGGGCTTGTGGAAATTCTTCACGGATATCCGTTCGATGGCGTTGTTCTGACAACCGGTTGCGACAAGACGACACCAGCTTGTCTTATGGCTGCTGCGACAATGGATATACCAGCGATAGTTTTGTCCGGCGGACCGATGTTAGATTCATATTGGAGGCAAAAGCTAGCGGGGTCCGGCACCACACATTGGGAGGCGCGCAAAGAATATGCCCTCGGTAACCTGGATGATGAAGGTTATGTCGACATGTCCGTGGCCCAAGTGCCAAGTACAGGACATTGCAACACAATGGGAACGGCGACAACCATGAATTCTCTGGCGGAGGCATTGGGCATGTCGCTGCCGGGCAGTGCAACAATTCCCGCCCCTTATCGGGAGCGTGCAGCGGTAGCCTATCATACCGGAAAACGCTGTGTGCAATTGGTGTGGGATGACGTGAAGCCATCAACAATCATGACCCGCAAAGCCTTTGAAAATGCTGTTGTAATGAATACGGCCCTTGGTGGTTCTACGAACGCTCAAGTGCACATCAGTGCAATTGCGCGTCATGTGGGGGTTGATCTGGATATAGATGATTGGGAAAAGTTTGGTTATGACGTCCCTTTGCTTGTCAATATGCAGCCCGCTGGTGAATATTTAGGAGAGGCTTTTCACCGTGCAGGTGGCGTACCAGCCGTTATGCATGAGTTGTTACAAGCGGATCGTATGCATGGTGACTGTATGACAGTAGCCGGTACGACTATTGCTGAAAATGCTAGGGAAACAACCGATCGCCGGTTGGTGAAACCTTATAATGAGCCTATGAAAGAAAAAGCAGGTTTCTTGGTTATGAAAGGCAACTTGTTTGATGCGGCGATTATGAAAACAGCTGCCATTGATCAGGGTTTTCAAAGCCGATTTCTGGATAATCCAGACGACCCAAATGCGTTCGAAGGCCGGGCTATCGTATTTGAAGGGTCAGAGGATTATCATGCCCGAGTGGATGATCCGGCGTTGGAAATGGATGAAAATTCGATCCTGGTTATTCGGTATACAGGACCCATTGGCTGGCCGGGATCCGCAGAGGTTGTCAATATGCAACCATCTGCGGCTCTGTTGAAAAAGGGAATTATGTCACTTCCCACCATTGGAGATGGCCGTCAAAGTGGCACATCAGGTAGTCCTTCTATTCTGCATGGATCGCCAGAGGCATCAGAAGGCAAGGGACTTGCTCTGCTTCAGACAGGGGACATAATTCGCGTGGATTTGAATAAAAAATCTGTGAATATGTTGGTCTCAGATGAAGAACTTGCAACGAGAGCAAAAAATTGGGCAGACAGGACGCCGGAAAATCAAACACCGTGGCAGGAAATTTATCGATCTACCGTGGGCCCGCTTACCAGTGGTGGCTGTATGGAGCTTGCGACAGTTTATCAAAATGTTAGAGAAGCAAAACCCAGAAATAATCATTGATGGTGTCATCTATGTCTAAGGCAATGCCTGCGATAACTCTGATCGGGGAATGTATGGTCGAAATGAGAGAGGAGGCCGATGGACGACTTTCTCGAGGTTTTGGTGGTGATGTCCTAAATACTGCCGTCTATCTGAGCCGCCTTTTGGGGAACGGCGCGTCAATACGATTTGCAACAATCATGGGGGATGACCCCTATAGCAACGAGTTGATTCAAGCTTGGAAAAGTGAAGGTGTTGACTGCGAGTTGGTTGGTCAGAAGAAAGATAGCCGCTCCGGTCTCTATATTATCCAAACAGATAAGGGCGGGGAACGATCATTTCACTATTGGAGAAGCGCTGCACCTGCACGCGAATTCATGAATTCGGATTGGCAAATTCTACAAGACAAAGCATTCGACAGTGAGTGGATATATCTTTCAGGTATCTCGATTGCTATCTTGGGTGATGATGGCCGGGAACGCATTTTGGACGCTTTGAAAGACGCAAAAAGCAAAGGTAAGAAGGTTGTTTTTGATGGCAACTACCGTCCGATTTTGTGGGACAATCAAGCGGCGGCCAAAAACTGGTACGAGAAATTTTGGACGTTGAGTGATGTTGCACTTGCCGGATCAGAAGACGAAAGTCGAGTTTTCGGCGATAAAACAGCTGAAGAGACTCTGCGTAGATTGCTAGAGTGTGGAATTCCAGAAGTTGTTGTAAAGCAGGGAGCTGGACCTGTTTTATTGGGCTCACTCCAAAATCAGTTCACTATTCCTATTAAGGCAGTTTCAGAAATTATGGATACCACAGCTGCCGGCGATTCCTTTAATGCGGGCTATTTATATGGCCGTTTGACTGGATTGAATATGAGTTCATCTGCTCAAATTGGGGCAATCCTTTCCGCAACAGTAATTCAATATCCTGGTGCCATAATTCCGTGCGATAACATGCCTGATTTGGAGGCGATAGATTTAACATGACTGCGCTGGAAACCACACTTTCAAAAAATAAGTTAATACCAGTTGTAGCAATTGACCGGGTTGACGATATTTCGCCTCTTTGCGAAGCCTTGCTCGAAGGCGGAATTTCAACAATTGAAATTACACTTCGAACAGATGCAGCCCTTGCAAGCATAGCTGAAGCGGTTCGAAATTTTCCTGAGATGGCGGTTGGCGCCGGTACAATTCTGACTGCAGATCATGTGAAAGCTGTCTGTGATAGCGGTGCTGCATATGGTGTGAGCCCAGGCTTAACGGATAAACTGCAAAATGCAATTGAACAGTCCGGGCTTGCTTTCCTTCCTGGAGTTTCTACAGCATCAGAGGTTATGAAAAACCTTGAATATGGCTATACTATTCAAAAGTTTTTCCCGGCAGAAGCCGCTGGAGGCGTGAATTTTCTAAAGAGCCTATCAGCCCCTTTTTCGAGTGTCAGATTTTGTCCAACAGGCGGCATAAATGAGAAAAATATCGTGTCATACTTAAGTGTTCCTAATGTCATCTGTGTTGGAGGTTCGTGGTTTGTTACTGCAGACAAGGTCAAATCCGGGAATTGGAAGAGAATGGCGGAAGAGGTTCTAAGGATTTCAGAACATATTGGCGGAGATTTTAAAGAAAAGGACTAGAACCCTGAGGCATGCAAGATTTAGGTTTAGCTAATGAAAATCCGAAAAGCTCATCGGTTCATTCGTCAACCTATACCCACTTCAATAAAAATTGTTATCCCACTAATCGCCATTTAAAAAGAAGTACGTCATGTAGTTCATATGGCGTCATCTTACCGTGATAATGTCTTTCTAGGTACGAAGCCGGTAAAAATGCGGTTTACCCCGACATTCTGACTAAAAGCATTGTATGAGCTTGAACAAATCCTTCCCTTATTTTGAACCTACTCGGATGATCCGAAATCTCCCTGTTCAGTCAGGAGGTTTCCCTGATGTCAGGCTTGAAATTCCCTGCTCTGGTTTTAAGGAAAAGGCTCTGTAAACCGCAGGCTGTATGGGCCTTGGGTTCCATATTTACTCTTAAAAGCATGGTATTTGATGAATATCCCAGTATTTTCCCTGTTTTACAGGGAAATCAGGGAGACGGGTTCGCTTGAGACTACTACCTCCACCACTCATTTTCAGGCGAACCCGGATCCAATCCAGGTTCGCCCCTGAACCCCGCAGATCCGGCGCCTTTGACGATATTCGACTAAAACGGAGACACTCAGGATAGAGCAAATAAGCAGGGTTTAGGCATTCGTCTCTGTTGCCTTGTTTCAGTGTCCAATCCATGAGTAGTTTGGGGTGATTAAGTCGGGTATCCAAGCCGTATATGCTGTTCATTCGGCGTTGTCACATTAACTTTGTCGCTCATTAGTATATGCAAAAAAGGTGAAAAAGGGCTGATACTGTTATACCTGTAGCTCCAGCAAGGGAGTGTTTTTATGAACTTGATCACCGACAGCAACAGAAATTTTTTCAATAATGCCCTCACGATTTGTGCGAATACGGTGTTCCATTTTCATGGCTTCCAGAATGATAAGGGTATCTCCCGATTGGGTGGGTTTTCCCTCGATGGTTTCAATGGCTAAAATTAGCCCTGCCATCGGAGCGACAATAATGTGATCTGCGTCTGCACTTCCTGTACTTTTAGGATTCGGATCTTTGCGAGCAGCCACTAAGATGCAACTAGAGAAATCAAAAATGGTATTTTCGTCACTTTTCCAATAGCAGACAGGGTGAGTTTTCCCTTCCCTGGATAATGCGGTAACGGTTTTTCCTGTTAGGCTCAAGGTTATCGTGCGCGTATCTGTCTCTTCCGGGTGAAGGACATCAAATTGAAGGCCATTACCAGATATTTTAAACTCTTTTTCTTGCTCTTCCATGACGATTTTAAATGTTCTAGCCGGTTGACCAAGGCTGGACCAATCGCAGGAGGAGGTCCGGTGTTTCAGGCATTCTTGATAATATAAAATTGCCGCTGCAAAGCATTCAAAAGCGAGACTGTGTTTTTTATCAATTGCACCAAGGACAGTTTCTACAATACCAGTATGAGGCCCTTCAATAAAAGATACGTGGTTCAAACAGGAAAGAAGAAAAGAGCGATTAGTGATCAGGCCTTTTACACGGATCTGGAGAAGGAATCTTACCAATTTTTTTCGAGCGGCTTCTCTGTTTTCGCCTGAAACAATTACCTTCGCAATCATCGGATCGTAGCGGGCAGATATGAGATTGCCTTCTTTGATCATATGGTCAACGCGAACATTGGGGTCATCCGGATAGCTCCATTCCGCGACCTCGCCGGTTTGAGGCATGTAATTATCATTTGGATCTTCTGCGTAAAGCCTAACTTCAATTGCGGCACCATTGTAAGTAATGCCTTCCTGTTGGAGAGGAAGAGGCTCGTTCGAGGCAACTCGTAATTGCCATTCGACAAGGTCCATGCCTGTAATCTCTTCGGTAACGGGATGTTCCACCTGAAGGCGGGTGTTCATTTCGATGAAGTAGAATTCCTTATCAGGGGTGACAAGAAATTCAACTGTCCCTGCGCCGCGATAATCGATAGCTGTTGTTGCAATCACAGCGGCATTACATAATTTGTCTCTCAGATCCGGATCAACGAACGCAGAGGGGGCTTCTTCGATGACTTTCTGATGTCTTCGTTGTGTGGAACAATCACGCTCAAAAAGATGAACAACATTTCCATGATTGTCAGCGAACACCTGGATTTCAATATGGCGGGTATCCACCAGATATTTTTCCAAAATAACGACATCTGATCCAAAAGCATTTTTGGCTTCACTTCGGGCAGATGTTAAAGCTTCATCAAACTGATGAAGATGATCAACTCGCCGCAAACCGCGGCCGCCTCCACCGGCAACCGCTTTGATGAGAAGGGGAACTCCGATTTTTTCGGCCTCTTTACGAAGAGTTTCAGCACTCTGCTCTTTTCCATCATAACCCGGTACGCAAGGAACATTAACGTCCTGCATTCGGGCTTTTCCTTCTGCTTTGTCTGCCATTAACCGGATGGCGTCGGCGGTAGGGCCAACAAATATTATACCTGCATTTTCGCACGTCTCTGCGAATTTTGGGTTTTCTGAAAGAAACCCGTAACCCGGATGAATTGCGTCGGCATTATATTTTTGGGCGACTTCAATCAACCGTTCGATATCCAGATAAGGCTCCCCGCTTTGGAGTTTCTCTTCCAGCAAAACCGCTTGGTCTGCCGCCAACATATGCGGAGTGTTGCGGTCTGTTTCTGTATAGACGGCAACGGTTTCGATACCCAGTTTCTCTGATGTTTGGATAATACGGTGGGCGATTTCCCCACGGTTGGCGATAAGGAGAGTTTTTATCATGGGGGGTTATCCACGTTTCTTTTTAAGAAATTCAGCGAGTTTTGCCGGAACAGCAATAGGTATCGCAAGGATCTGTTGACCGTAAGTTTTAGCCTGACTATCCAAATGAAGGGACGATGTTCCACCGCCGCCAAGTGATTGGGTCATAAGGAAGTTAAATGCGGTCATACCGGGTAGGTAATACCGATGAACTTCCCCCTTGAGGGTGTGGGCAAACCATTTTGCGACGGCCTCTTCGGTCAAGGCCCGTGCTATATACGGAAGGTATTCTGGTGCGCGGGCCATAACGCCGATATTGGCGCTGTCGCCTTTGTCACCGCTGCGGGCAACGGCAAGGTCAATCAGTAAAACATCTTCATCAAGTGCTTCACCAGAGCTTTCAGCCTTAAAATCCGCTTGTATAGGGAAATTGTTTGTCCAGCTTTCTGGTTGATCAAGGATTTCGATGACATTACGGTTAACCGATACGGTCGGTGTAACCTTGCTTTTGGCAATTAAAAAGGAAAATTGTGCCACAACAGGGGTGACTTTAGGGCGCCCTGGTACGCCGCCAGGTAGGCGTCCCGTTGTCATGGAAAGTCCAACACCAGTTGCTTCTTTCGAGAATAGCTCAACAGCGTCTTTTTCGTCATGGTGAACGTTTATGCGTGCAGTCAGCTCTCTTGATTGGGAGGCAAATTCATTTGCATTCTCACCCCAGAGAGTTTGCGCGCCAACAAGGTGAATTGCTGTTTCACGGTATTCCCCTATATTACGTTCGCGAAACAGGTTTCGCGTTCGTCGTAGCAAGGCTTCACCAAAGTGTTTCCCTTTTTCAGGGGCATCAAAACCGGTGATAACGGTCATCGCTGTGGCCCGATAACCGTCGGAATAGGTTGCCGATACCTTGTAATTTGAGGTCGGGGGAAGGCCGGTTACGCCACTGATCCGAACAGTGTTTGAGGACACCTGTTCTAACGATACATTGGAGAAGTTGCAGACCACATCTGGCATAATATAAGCCGAGGGATTTCCAATTTCATATAGGATCTGTTCGCCAACCGTAAGAGGGGAAACCAACCCGCCAGTTTTTTCAGGCTTTGTGATGAGGAAATCACCATTGGCCGAACAGTCAGCTATGGGGTAACCCATATCATCCCAACCATCGACAACGTCTCGCCAATCAGTGAAGTTTCCGCCGGTCGCTTGCGCACCGCATTCGATGACATGACCCGCAAGTGTTCCTGCTGCGAGTTTGTCAAAATCGTTTATGGTCCAGCCAAATTCATGAATAAGTGGACCCAGTGTGACCGCACTGTCGACGCAGCGGCCAGTAATAACAACATCGGCGCCCTTATCAAGGGCGGCTGCAATGGGAAAAGCACCTAGATATGCATTGGCGCTTATAAGGTTTTCGGGCAGCTCCTTACCCGTAAACATTTCTGTTATGCCTGCAACATGCAGATCCTCAATTCGATCCGACAGGTCATCGCCTTCGACGGTCGCAATGTTAAGAGAAATGCCAGCCGTATCCGCGACCTCAGATAGAGCTTTAGCGCAGGCGCGAACATTCATACCACCTGCATTGGCGACAACGCGAATACCGCGTTTTTTAATTTCAGGCAGCAGGGGTTTCATTGCAAGATTTACAAAATCCTGGGCGTATCCTGCATCCGGATTGCGTGCTTTCATCCTTGCTAGAATGGACATGGTCACTTCTGCAAGATAATCGAAAACCAGGTAATCTATATTTCCCTGCATTACCAACTGTTTTGGAGCTTCTTGGGAATCCCCCCAGTAACCTGAGGCGCCGCCAATCCGTATTGTTTTAGATTTTATTGTCATTAGATTTCGTCCTGCCAAGCGGGCTTGCGTTTTTCAGCAAAGGCAGTTTGTCCTTCTTTGCCTTCACCGCTGCGGTTAAGTTCTGCAAATAATTTGGCCGATCTTTCGATCAGTTGCTCGTCCTCAAAACGCCCCACATTGGCCATGATTTTTTTTGTCGTGGCGTTTGCTTTAGGACCACATTTCAGAATGTTTGTTACGACCTGCTCAACAGTTTGTTCCAAATTTTCTGGGTCTGAAAGATACTGTGCAATTCCATAATCGTATGCAGTGCGTCCGTCGAAACGCTCGCCAGTGAGGGCGAGCTGACGGGCGCGGGTCAAACCAATCCGCTTCACGACATAGGGCGCGATTTGTGCTGGCGCGACGCCCAGTGTTGTTTCCGGCATTCCCATTTTTGCTGTTGTAGATATAATCGTAATGTCGGCAAGACAGGCATAACCCATTCCACCTCCAAATGCGGAACCTTCGACAACAGCAATTGTTGTTTGACCTAGCCGCTCAAAATTAAGGAAGGCATGTCCTGCATTTTTGTTGCGTTCAAAAATGGGATCTTCACCAGCCATCGAACTTTCGACTTGGTTTTTTCGTTCTTTAATGTCGCCGCCGGCACAAAAATGGCCACCAGCCCCTCTTAGAATAACCAGACGAATATCGTCTGGGTTTTCGTGAAGCCAGCGAACTGTGTCGGCAAATTCCTGCCCCATTTGCATATTGATAGCATTGCGTTGTTCTGGTCTGTTAAAAATGATTGTCAGGCGAGAACCGGTTTTTTCCAACTGTAGGAATTCTGTTTGGGGCAGGTTAATCATACCACTATTCCTTTATTTTCCTGGATGTATGTCCATAGTTTTTGCAATGACCTCAAGCATGATTTCAGTCGCGCCACCCCCAATTGCTGTGACGCGCATATCTCGAAAAGCACGGGAGATATAGTTTTCATTCATCACGCCTTGTCCGCCCCAAAACTGAAGGCATTCCGTTGGAACTTTAAGGGCGAGTTTGCCGATCAAGTACTTACTCATAGATGCAAGTTTCAAAACATTTTCTCCACGGAGATAACGTTCTGTTGCCAAATACATGGTTGCCCTGCAGGCTTCGACTTCAGTCTGAAGTTCGGCAAGCTTGTGATATACAGTCTGATTATCCCGAATAGATTTCCCAAAAGCCATACGTTGGCCTGTATATTCGATTGTATCTCCAATAACGTTGTCTAGAACGCGAAGCCCACGGGCAACAGCAAACAGGCGTTCTTCTTGAAATTGCTCCATCTGATAGATGAAGCCTTTACCTTCTTCGCCAATACAATTGGAGGCTGGTACACGGACATCGTCAAAGAAAAGCTCTGCGGTATCCGAACAGACAAGGCCCAGCTTGTCGAGTTTACGCGATACCGAGACGCCTTTTGAATTCAGCGGCACAATTATCAATGATTTATTCATGTGTTTGCGGTCATCAGATGTATTGGCGAGCAAGCAGATCCAGTCTCCTTGTACCCCGTTGGTGATCCACATTTTTGATCCGTTGATGATATAATCATCCCCATCGCGGCGGGCAGTTGTCTTGATTTGCGCAACGTCGGAGCCAGCGGACAATTCGCTAACACCAATACAACCAACCAGATCACCTGCAATGGTAGGGGCGAGATAACTCTGTTTCAAAGTGTCGCTGCCATGTTTTGCAAGGGCTGGCGTACACATGGTGGTTTGAACACCAATTGATGTGGAAACACCATTGCCCCGAATATTGCCTAGGGCTTCGGCAAAAGCCATTTCATAAGAAAAATCGAGGCTAAGTCCGCCATATTCTTCAGGTTTACCGATCCCCAGCAATCCAGCTTCGGCAAATTTTTTCATCACTTGATGGGCTGGATAAATCTCGGCTTTCTCCCATTCATCTATATATGGATTGACATGCTCTTCGATAATTTTATTTGTGGTTCGGACGAGCTCATCATGTTCATGTGTGAAAATCATCTTTTTCTCCAGATAAATTACAGGCGTGCTGCACCAAAAGTGGATGGGTATGTTTTCCGCTCACGCCCACCGGCGGTAATGGCTAGACATTCAGCCAAAATACGGCGTGTATCTCTTGGATCAATAATACCGTCATCCCAAACTTGAGACGTGGCGTAAAGGGCGGATGAGGTTTGATCATAGTGAGAAACTATATCATGGCGCTGGGCGGTGAGCTTGTCTTCGTCGACGTCCTTGCCGCGGCGTTTTGCACTACCTCGTGCAACAATCTCAAGGACACCAGCAGCTTGTTCTCCGCCCATTACAGCAATACGATGATTTGGCCAGGTAAATAGGAAATCTGGATCATATCCGCGACCGCACATCGCGTAGTTCCCTGCACCAAATGAGGCGCCAACCATTATTGTGATCCGAGGAACACGTGCGTTCGCTACAGCTTGGATCAGCTTTGATCCGTGTTTGATGATCCCGGCGGTTTCTGAGTCTTTACCAACAATGAAACCTGTGGTGTTTTGCAAGAAAATAAGCGGGGTTCCTACCTGATCACAAAGCTGGATAAATTGCGCAGATTTTACAGCGCCTTTTGCCGTAATGGGACCATTATTCCCAATAATACCTGCTTTGAAGCCATCAATATGGACCCACCCACAAATGGTATATTCGTCAAATTCTTCTTTATGTTCTAAAAATTCTGAACCATCTGCGATGCGGGCAATAATTTCTCGGACGTCAACAGGATGCCGGTAATCTACAGGAACAATGCCTGCCAGTTCATCCGGATCATATAAAGGATCCTTTGGTTCAATTTGATCGTTTTTTTCGACGTTCATTTGCCAGTTCAAATTGGCGGTGGCCTCTCGTGCTTTCTCGATGCCATGTTCGTCATTTTCTGTAATCCACTCGGCTGTTCCTGCGTCACTGGCATGCATTTCAGCGCCTCCCAGTTCTTCATCATCAGCGATTTCACCTGTTGCCATTTTCAGAAGCGGGGGGCCGGCGAGGAACATTTTACTTTGTCCGCGAACGACAATGACATAATCAGACATACCAGGGACATAGGCCCCGCCTGCAGTTGCATTGCCATGAACCACTGTAATTTGAGGGAGACCGGCAGAGGAAAGTCTTGCTTGATTGGCAAAGCGTCGCCCCCCCATTACAGCAAATGTTAGATGGGTTAGGCGCAGATTTCCGCCACCACTTTCGACAAGATTGATAATGGGAAGTTTTTGTTGCAAGGCAATATTCTGAAGACGTAATGTCTTCTCGCTGCCTGCCCAGGTTCCTGTTCCGCCTTTAATAGCACTATCGCTGACAATCAGGGCTACACGTGTGCCGGCAACAAATCCAATGCCAGTAATAACGCAGCCTCCGAGAATGTTCTCTTCTCCATCGTCTTCATGCAATTTATAGCCCGCAAGTGGAGATAGGGCGATGAAAGGAGATCCTGGATCGAGTAAGGCGTCTATTCTCTCGCGAGGGAGAAGTTTTCCTGCTTTGTGAAAGCGATCTTTTTGTCTTTCGCTTAACTGAACGACACGCTGTTCTAACGTGCGAACATGCGCAAGCATAGACAGCATATCTTCTCTGTTTTCCTGGAACTCTTCGCTCTTTGGGTCAAGTGCACTGACAAGTCGAGACACAAAATTTCTCCTACCTGAGGTCATATTCTTGGTCAAATAGGCCAAGACTGTTCGACTGTTTTTACTTTTTATGAAATCAGGATTGCTATTTGGTAGAAAAAAATCAATCTTTATGATTGTTGTATTAAATAATTGTTTTTGTATAGAAGAAATGAAAAATGAAAAAAGGGGTGAAGCAGGTCGGGGCAGCAAAGCTGACGATTGACATTCTCCGTGCATTGTCCAATCGAAGAAGCGGTGCAGGTGTCTCATTGCTTGCGTCTTCTCTGGAGCGATATCCAGGAACCGTTTATGCCGTTTTAAAAACACTTCAGGAAGAAGGAATGGTGGAATTCAATCCGACAAGCAAGACATACAGTCTTTGTCTCGGTGGGGTGTTGGAGCTTACCGGGAAAATGAAAGAAGAAACGCTTGCAAAACGTATTGAAGTCGATATGAGTGATGCAGCCACCCAGTATGGGGTTTGCATTTATCTCAGTCAGCATGTGCGTCGGGACTATATGGTGATTGTCGCATGCGCTACACCAGATACACCGTTGGGCCTCTATGTGAAGGTGGGGTCAAGGTTTCCCGCGCGAATTGGTGGGGTAGGAAGAATTCTTACTGGATGGAAAAGTTTAGCGCGCGAAGATCTCTTAGAAGCTTACTCCAAAACAAAATGGGCGAAAGAGCCAAAAGATTTCAATGCTTGGGAAGAGCAGGTGCGTCATGATCGCTTGGCTGGGTATGCGTACGAAGAAGAAACACTTCCAGAAGGACTTGCAACAGTCGCAGTTCCTGTAACTGAAAATGGTAAAGCCGTTCGTTATATTATTAGCGCGATAGGGCCGCGCGGAGATGTGGCAGGGGAAAAGTTGCCGGAAATTGTGGCCATGGTAAAAGATCTTGCCAATATCGCCAATCAATCAAGCTAAAGAGCCTTGTAATGTTTGTGTTCTAAGGTTGGCGTTAGTTGACTAACAACAGGCTGCCAAATTCTAGTATTCAGAAAAAACTCAAATATAGAGAATGTCATGTGAAGAAAACGAAATCCAGCTCTTAAGTAGGGTGTATATTGGGCGTTGACTAAGGGCACAAATAAGTAAAATAACTTCCGCTTACCGCGCAGTAGCGGGCCTATTTTCACCGGTCTGCGATAGTTGGCTTTGTGCCAGAAGCAGAAGTATGGAAAATTCCGCGAACACGTGCTTGAGGCACCCAACCAAGATCCACGCATAACTGGCTGTTTGGTCAAAATGATTACAACAGGTTTCCTGTTTTTCTTTGTTGTGGGGGTTCAAAGTTTGGCACCGAAAGCCCGCTAATTCGGTATTCTTTCATTCCTTCAACTCACTAAATCTGAGTTCAATACGCCCCCCTTCACGACTGCCAACAATTTTACTAAGGGGAATAAGAAATCGGCGTTCAGGATGAACATTCATCCTTTTTTTATAGACGACCTTATTGTCGCTGAGTGCGACAAGGTTTCCTTTTGCGGATTTAGAAAACCGCAGTTGAAGGTCTTGCATACCCGCCGTCCCGTACGGCAGCTGAATTCTCTGGGGCACAGCGAACCTGACAATATTATCCCCGGTAACAATTTGCAGTTTGCGGCCTTGCTGGGATAATTTACCCGCCAGATCATTGGCGACCCATCGACCAGTTTTACGGCCTTCGTTCCAACACCAACCCGCGGTTTCAACAGGCCTGAGTATGTTGCCAGTCGCAAAATAGGCCGGATCCGAACAGCGTCCGAATTGATCCACAACAGGACCGCCGCTAGCCGGATCAACAGCTAGATGTCCGTTGCGAGCAAGCGATACATCTGGTGTAAATTGGCCTGTTAAAATGACACCATCACATTCGATAGTGTGCTTAACCCCATTGTGATCCAGGACCACGACGGCGCTTGTGCGTTCGTTGCCTCTGATTTCAAGCAGTCGCGTTTTAAGGTGAACAGGGACGCCAACCAATCGGGCAAACGCTGCCGTCGGCCATCTAGCGGTAACCCGATCAGATTCCTCAAACATGGCAACCGGGCGGATTTTTGCATGTCGGCAGGTTTGTATTGCCGAAAATGAGACTAACTCTGTGCCTACGATAACCGGACGCTCAAACGGCTTTTGGTTCTTAAGGTAAATCATCGACTGCAACGCGCCGGTATTGAGCACGCCAAGTGGCCGAGTTCCTGAAATCATTCTTGGCGCGCGCGGCGTTTCGCGGACGCCAGTGGCAATCACAATACGTCGGGCTGTTTTCTCCTCTAAACCTTTGTTGGAAGTTATTATCAACCTTCCGCCGGGCATCGCTTCAACAACGCTGGTCGAAGTGAGCACCTCGACGCCAGCATCCAGGGTGACCTTGACCAACTTTTTCGCGTATTGCGGCCCACTCAAGACGCGCATAAACTCTCGCATCCCGAACGGCGAATGTCCGCAGTGGCGAGGAATACCGCCAGCTACTGGTTCACGTTCAATCACTGCAACTCTCAAGACGCCGAGGCGCTTCAGTTCTGTTGCCGCCGACAATCCCGCAGGGCCACCGCCGATAACGATAACATCATAGTTTGCTGCGGCGCTATTGACGGCATCAGACATGATCACCTCCAACGGATAGCTGAGCATCAAAATGATCTTGGGTTAATTCGGCGAGCCGTGCTGAACAATAGAAACCTTGGCAGCGTCCCATTGTGGCTCGAGTTTGCCTCTTTAAACCGGATAATGATTGGGCAGCAAGTGGTTCCGCAAGAGCACTTTTAATCTCCCGCTCTGTCACCAATTCACAGTGACAGACGATCTCGCCATGACCTTCATGCTGCCAATCACGAGGTCCGTTCTCTGCGAGCCAAGGCACGTTTGGGATCTTTGGCCGTACGATAGGATTGAGCCTCTCTCCGTGCTTACTATAGAGCCCAAATACGTGACGAGCGATGCCAAGGGCGCTACTCAGTCCCGTTGAACGAATGCCGCCGACTGTAATCCAGTTTCGGTCCGGTCTCGCTTTAATACGGTAATGTTTACGTTCCGTCGCAGGTCGCAGACCCGCATAAACCGCGGTCACCGGCAGAGAACTGAGGGCGGGAATAATTTCGGAGGCGGATGCGAGTAGGGAGACGAGCGCATTTTCGTCCGTCGATGCATCCGAACGGCTTTCCTGATCTTCTGCTGTTGGACCAACGAGCACGTTGCCAAATATGGTTCGTGTGACGACAACCCCCTTGGTATGTTCTGTCGGGACGGGAAGAAGTATTGAATTGATCAATTTGGCGGCGGCCTTGTCAAAGACGACGAACTGTCCTTTTCGCGGTTTGATTTTGAATTCAGCTTCGCCCAGGACAGTCTCGTCTAAAGTGTCGCCATAAAGACCGGCACAGTTAATCACATAGCGACTTTTTAGTGTGCCACGGGATGTTTCCAGCAACCACTGCCC
>CAJXWA010000070.1 GCA_913062525.1 uncultured Alphaproteobacteria bacterium
TGATAGTTTCTGGCGGAGATTTTCGCCTGAATACTGCTCGTTCACGCGGGCAATCGCCGTAACACTAATAGGTTCAGCAAAGAAATGCGGCGCTATTAGTATAATTCCTTTTAACCGGTTATCCGTTTCCATACCCGCATATATGGCTGCAATTGATGCGCCGTCACTATGACCTACAATATAACCTGACTTAAAACCAATTACTGCCAAAACGGTTGGAAGAACCCTCTCCGCCTCCAAGTTCATATAATCAAGTGGCCTTGGCAGAATTACAGGATCCGACCGCCCGTATCCTTGTCGGGAATATATAAACACACCTTTTCCAGTAGCCGCCGCTAGCTTGTCTGGAAAATCACGCCACAGCTCAACGGAACCTAGCCCTTCATGCAACAATATGATGGTATCGGATTCAGACGGCGGCGGGCCTATGCACTTTCCTTCAAGCAGCACACCGCTGACGTCAAACGAAACTGTTTTTCCGCTTACCCATTCCATAGACTAAAACCTATCGAAGCTTAAACCGCTGCACTTTACCAGTTGCGGTCTTAGGCAAATCTTCAACCACTTCGATCCAACGCGGGTACTTCCATTTACCAACGGCTGTTTTCACGTGTTCTTTTAATATGTCTTCTAGGCCCTGAACTGTGTCCCCGGACTTCAAGACAACGAACGCCTTTGGTTTATCCAAACCATTTTCATCTTGGGCTGCTACAACGGCTGCCTCCAACACACTACTATGAGAGACTAAGGCTTGTTCGATTTCAAAGGGCGACACCCAAATACCGCTAACCTTGAACATGTCATCGGTACGCCCGCAATAAACAAGCCGACCATCGTCCTGCTTTTCGTACTTATCGCCTGTTCGCGTCCAATACCCTTCAAAGGTCGCCCGGCTTTTGTCTCTCTGATTCCAATATCCATCAGCGGCTGATGGGCCGTTGACTAAAAGTTCGCCGATTTCACCGACGGAGACTTCTTGTCCTTGCTCATCTACTAGGCGTATCTCATACCCTGGAACGGCCGTCCCTGACGTTCCGTAAACCACATCATCTGGGTTGTTCGATAGAAATATGTGGAGCATTTCAGTGGAGCCAACGCCGTCGAGAATATCAACTCCTGTGATCTCTTGCCAACGTCGCCCCACATCCGCTGGAAGGGCTTCACCTGCTGAAATACAAGATCTAAGATTGCCAAATCCAGCTGGTTTTTCATCTGTCATTGAGGCCAGCAATGCCGCGTATAATGTAGGAACACCGCAAAAAATTGAGGGAGATTTTTGGCTCATAACGCTTAAAATACTATCTGGTGTTGGCCGGGCTGGGTACAAAACGGCTGTTGCACCAACAGCCATGGGGAAAGTCATTCCATTCCCAAGACCGTAGGCAAAGAACAATTTCGCGGCTGAAAAAATAACATCGTCGGGCTTAATACCCAGCACTTTTGCACCATATGTATCCGCAGTGGCTTTTAGGCTGCTATGCACATGACGAACGCCTTTGGGCCTTCCTGTTGATCCCGATGAATAAAGCCAAAAAGCACATTCATCATCGGATGCCGGAACGGTTTCTTGCGATTTGCAATCTCCGAGCAGCTTTCTGAAATCTGAGTAGGGCGCGACCACATCATCACCGATGATAAAAACAGCATTTAGATCCGTAGCCTCTTTAAGAGCAGGTTCGACAACAGGTAATAATTCTTCGGAGATGAAAACGGCTTTTGCGCGGGAGTCTTTTAAGATAGCGCCGTATAGATCAGTGGATAATAACGTATTAATGGGAACCGGGATAATTCCAGCCTTTATTGCACCCCAAAAAATGATTGGAAATTCAATGCAATCAACGGTGATCATCGCAACGCGGTCTTCTTTTTGGATCTGGCTTTTTGCCAGTAAATCTCCAATACGAGAAGACCGGTCGTTAAGGTCGCCATAGGTTAGCGATCTGCCGCCTTCAATACCTTCGCAAAAGGCTACTTTTTTCGCTGTTTCCCCGTGATCATGACGATCTACAAAATACAGCGCCGCGTTTCCGTTTACGTCCATCCCATAATCTCCCTCAGACCCTGCCGCTTTTTGACCATTTTTAGTTTTTTGAAGCGTGTTAAGGAGAGCTTATATGAGAAAATAAAAAGATTAAACCCTAATTTTATGCAATATAATGCGTAAATATTCAAAATTATGCAAAATTGGACAAAAAAATGGCCTCATACATGTATGAGGCCATTAAATTCGATCATTATATTTCTACTATTAATCAAGCGTCCACAAGCTGCCTGTCATGAACTCTTACGACGCGATCCATACGCGCCGCTAAATCCGTATTATGTGTAGCAACAAGCGCACCTACATTTCTATTCTTTAACAAATTCACAAAATTGTTAAAAACCATCTCTGCTGTTTGTTCATCCAGATTTCCAGTTGGCTCATCAGCAAGTAAAAGAGAGGGCTTGTTTGCCAACGCACGAGCAATTGCCACGCGCTGCTGTTCTCCGCCTGATAATTTTGCGGGACGATGAGATAATCTGTGTTCTAACTGCATCATTGTAAGCAATTCAGTCGCATTTTCTTCAGCAGCTGATTTTGAGATACCCGATATCAGATTTGGCATCATTACGTTTTCCAAAGCCGAGAACTCTGGAAGTAAATGATGGAACTGATAGACAAATCCAATTTCATTGCGGCGCATCTCGGTTCGTTTTTTATCGTTAGAAGCACTGCAATCAACACCGTTTATGATAACCTCACCGCTGGTTGGCGGCTCAAGTAATCCAGCGATTTGAAGTAATGTCGATTTACCTGCCCCCGAATGACCCAGCAAAGCCACAACTTCACCCGCCTGAATATCCAAATTCACCTGAGACAAAATCTCAAGTTCCTCGTTTCCTTGCGTAAAGATCCGGCTTACATTTTCCAGTTTCAGTATGGAATTACTCATAACGAAGCGCCTCCACTGGATCGAGCCTTGCCGCACGCCATGACGGATAAATAGTCGCCGCTAATGAGATAAAAAGGGCCATCAGAACAACAACCGTGACCTCTCCGGCATCAACTTTTGCCGGCAGATGCGACAAGAAATAAATCTCAGCAGAGAAAAGTTCAGATCCCGTAAGACCTTCGATGAAATTCTTGATGGCATCGATATTGGCACAAAACCCTAGTCCCAATATAAAGCCAAACAAGGTTCCAAATACACCAACACTGGCACCTGCGATAAAGAAGATCCGCATGATCATTCCTCGGGTTGCCCCCATGGTTCGCAGTATGGCGACATCTCGCCCCTTATCTTTTACAAGCATGATCAGGCTAGAAACTATATTGAATGCTGCCACTAAAATTATCAAAGTTAGGATCAAGAACATGACATTACGTTCGACCTCTAACGCATTGAAAAAACTAGCCCTTGACTGCTGCCAGTCATAGATATAGGCGCGAATATTAACAGCATTAATCACGTCAGGCCGGATCGCCAATGCACGGTCAGGGTCAGTCGCAAAAACCTCAAGTGAGGTAATCCCTTTTCCATGTCTGAAATACTTTTGAGCAGCAGACAGTGACATATAGATGTAGCCATTGTCGTATTCATACATGCTCGTATTGAACAGGCCGCCAACTTTGTAAGTCTTTACGCGAGGAACTGTCCCAAAGGCCGTAGAGGTTCCCTTTGGTGACAGGATTTTAAGCTTATCACCGGCACGAACGCCAAGTTTGCTCGCAAGACGGTAACCAATAAGAATACTGTTGCCACCCTCGAAGCCATCAAGGGATCCGTCAACAATGTTTGAAGATAATACGGTAAGTCCTTTGAGATCCTTTGGCGCCATGCCGCGAACCAAAGCCCCACTCGCATGTTTCCCCGCCGCGGCCATCACTTGGCCTTCAATGAGCGGCGAAACACGAACTACGTCCTTAACTGCGGCCAATCTTTTAATTACCGGCTCATAATCTACCAAAAGGCCGTTGTCCGGCGCCTTAACTTCATAGTGACCGTTCATTCCAAGAATACGATCCAGAAGGTCAGCACGAAACCCGTTCATCACGGACATAACAATGATAAGTGTGGCAACCCCAAGCCCTATTCCCAAAAATGAGAACAACGCAATAACAGAGATAAAACCTTCTTGTCTGCGCGCCCGCAGATAGCGAAACGCCAACGTCCATTCAAATCGGGAAAACACCAAGATTAACCTATCAGTTTTTCAAGGGCTGCTTCTGGAGAGAGTTCTTCTTTTTCTCCGCTTGCCCGGTTTTTAAATTCGACTACACCAGATTTCAAACCGCGTGGTCCGATTGTTACCTGCCATGGCAGACCAATCAAATCCATTTTGGCAAACTTGCCGCCAGCTCTCTCTGATGTATCGTCATATAAGACTTCAACACCTGCAGCCTGCAATTTGCCGTAGAATTCGTCACAAGCAGCGTCACAAGCATCATCACCAGACTTAAGGTTGATCAAACCAACTTTAAAGGGGGCAACTTCTTCAGGCCATATAATACCGTTTTCATCGTGGCTTGCCTCGATGATCCCGCCGACCAGACGTGAGACACCAATACCGTAAGAGCCCATTGATACATTGACGTCTTTACCGTCAGGACCCGCAACAGATGCTCCCATTTTATCAGAATATTTTTGACCAAAATGGAAAATATGTCCAACCTCGATGCCGCGGCGTGTAATTAGATCACCTTCAGCCACAGTGCATTTTTCAGCCACATGCATTTCATCAGCTGCGGCATAATAGCTCGTCCATTCATCCACGAGAGCTTGCAACTCTTCAGGAGACTGATCTTTATCTTCAGGTGTTTCTAGGCTTAGGATGTCTTTATGATAAAAGACTTCACTTTCGCCTGTATCAGCCAAAATAATAAACTCATGAGACAAATCGCCACCGATGGGGCCAGTGTCCGCACGAAGTGGTATCGCTTGCAATCCCAAACGGGCATATGTTTTCAGATACGCGACAAACATACGGTTGTATGCGATTTTTGAATTTTCATAATCCAGATCGAAAGAATATGCATCTTTCATCAGAAATTCGCGGCCGCGCATCACCCCGAAACGAGGGCGCACTTCATCGCGAAACTTCCATTGGATATGATAAAGGTTAAGTGGAAGATCTTTGTAGCTTTTCACGTTGGAGCGGAAAATATCTGTAATCTGCTCTTCGTTGGTAGGACCATAAAGCATATCACGGCCATGACGGTCTTCGATCCGCAGCATTTCCTTGCCGTAATCGTCATACCGGTCAGACTCGCGCCACAAATCAGCAGGCTGAATTGTGGGCATTAGAAGCTCGAGTGCACCGGCCTTATTTTGTTCTTCACGAACAATATTTTCAATTTTCTTCAAAACCATATGGCCAAGTGGCAACCATGAATAAATACCAGCAGATGATTGCTGGACCATGCCGGCGCGCAACATCAACCTGTGAGAGGCAATTTGAGCTTCCTTGGGATCTTCCTTCAAGGTCGGCATAAAGAAACGGGAAAGACGCATAAAAACCTCGGTTATTTGAAGATGTATATTTACTAATTAATTCAAGCCCAGAATAAGGCATTTAAGAATTTTTTATAGGGATTTTGTGAGATTGCAAGGTTTAACACGTCTTATACGGTCAAGAACCTGAATTACCATACATTTCGCGGCATTTGGCTGCAATTTCATGCAAAGCGGGGTCTGCGAGAACCTGCCCGTTAAAGGTAAGTTTGCCGTTTCCCAAATTATATTCAAGAGTTCCCACTTGAACCTCTGCATTTTTTAGCTTTTCACTCGGTGGGTTCGCTGCACTGAATAGATCTTGTAGCGGCAGGGACAAATCGATTGTCACGTTTTCTGGTAGCTTGATCTGGTTTTGATTTAAATCCGCAGGTGCAACACTGTTACCGTGCACATCTACACCCGGCTTATAGGTGACATCCGACCGGACGATATGTTTTTCAATGCGTGCACAATTTTTCTCGCTAACCGTCAGCTGAACTTCCTCCGCGGCGGAAAATACAGGTACCGCCCCGATTAATAGTGCTGCCATGAGAATAATTTTCTGCACACCGTCTGCCTTTATTAAAAATACTGCCGCAATACATTTACTATAGGGCGCGCACCCTCAACACTCAAATGATCATCGTCAGTGTACAAAGCCAAACCATTTCGTGAGACCAAACATTCATTTTCATCGCACAATTGTTTGTGCGGGTATATGACGCTGGCTTCCGTCTTGGTTTCAACCTGCATCAACGCTTGCATCACCTTCGCTTGTCTGCGATCAAAATCATCACGTCCAACAATAGGAAGCTTACCAATGCCACTCCAGCTACGGATAAGCGTGTCCGGCACATGAAACGGGATTTCAGGGACTGGTCCGACAATAACGACTTTGGCGCCAGTTAAAGTTATTTTTTTAATTGTTCGGACGAGTGCATCTCCAAGGCTGATCACCTTATTGTCATTTTTGAGATCAAAGATTGTATGGCTACGCCCACCATCCCCCGGAGCCCTATAATCAGATGCCAAGTTAGCCCAACGACTAGCAATGACGACAGTGTCTGTTTTGTTTGTAACCAAGTATGACATCATACGATCAATGAACGCAGAACAAAGGTCACGGTTCTTCCGTCGAGTAGTCTCCACAGAAATTAACGGCGGGCAATCTGGTATACCTGCAGTCGAGATATGATAACCGTCTGCACCGTATAACCGGTAGTAGGCCTTTAGTAACATGCCTGAATGAGAATCTCCGAGGAACAGGGTTTTCTTACCTAATTTGTCGCCGAACTGGCAAACTTGATATTTTGAAAGACTGATATCTCCCAAAGGGATACGAGTATTACAATCTATCTGATCTTTAGCGGCGTCCGCCTTAAAATGAGCTGCAACGGCAAGCGACTTTTCACTCATGCGCGATGGCAAACCACCACTCATCGTCACAGCGCTTGCCATCAGAACACAAAAAACAAGACTTACTGTGAGGCCAAGTGTAACTCTACCTAATGGAACCTTAGTACGAGTTAGAATTTTTCTTTCCATAATCTGCCAAGAAAGTGCAGCCCAAAGGACGCTAAAGACTAGAATCAATATTTGTTCTGTAAGGTGTAGGGGCCGTGACAAATAGAGACGGGCAAAAACTATAACCGGCCAGTGGATCAGATATATGGAATAAGAAAGCCGCCCGATATATCTAAAGGGAAGAGCTCCCCAAATTTGACTAATGGGGTTTTTTCCATACTGACCCGCGAAGATAATCAGAGCTGCACCAAACACCGGAAAAAGAACCGCTTCGCCAGGATATCTAATCTGTTCATCTATTCCAAAAATAGCAACCAGAAGCAACAAGATCCCCAATATAGCGGCTAAGAGTGCCTGAAATTTGGATATATTCCAGTCTCGCGTATATAGGGCGATCAGTCCGCCAAGCCCTAACTCCCAAAACCGTGACATGGGAAGATAAAAAGTATGCGTCTCATTTATTCGTATGAAGACCAAATTATAAATCAGAGAAGCAATTGTAATGACAAGTGTCACGCGCTTTGGAGAGAACTTCAAGAATGACCTGCAGCCAAGCCGCCGGCGATTTTTGGAGCAATCAGAAAGCCCGAAATAACGAAAAAATATCAACGCCGACAAAACCACCTGAAAAGCGAGTAAAGCCTAAGTAAAACGCAAAAATAGCCATCGCTGAAACGGCACGTAATCCGTCAATATCTGAGCGATAGCTACTATTGATCACGTTGATTTTACTTCATTTTGCAAGCGTTAACTGCCTTGAATAATTGATCTGAAATCAATCAAGTCATATTCAATGACAGTCCAGAAAATACCAAACAAGATTGCAGTGACAAGAGTTGTCGCCAGCAATTTTTTCAAAATTGCTGGATTTACGGGCGCGCTTTCCGCGGTACCGGGCTCAACTTCACCTTCTTCACTTTGAGTGCGTACGCCCCAAGGAAGTACTGTAAAAAGTACAACAAACCATGTGATGCAATAAACAACAATTCCGGTCGTAATCGTCATTGGTTTATCCCTTAAACCTGTTCTAGTTCGACAAGCGTGCCACAAAAATCTTTTGGATGTAAAAATAGAACCGGTTTCTTGTGGGCACCGAGTTTTGGCTCCCCGCTTCCCAAAATACGGGCGCCTTCGGCAACCAATTTATCGCGAGCGACAAGAATATCATCAACCTCGTAGCAAATATGATGCATTCCGCCGTTTTTATTCTTCTCAAGAAAGCCTGCGATAGGTGAGTTTTCACCAAGCGGGTAAAGCAATTCAATTTTCGTGTTATCCAGCTCAACAAACACAACAGTGACGCCATGATCAGGCTCATCTTGTGGTTCTTGAACGTTTGCTCCCAAAACGTCACGATACATTTTGGCAGCAGCTTCTAAATCTGGGACGGCGATTGCAACATGGTTCAGGCGACCAATCATTTTATTATCCTTTTTAACCTAACTCAGTTGGGCTCAATCAGCCCTCTTCATCGTCAATTCGAACTACATATACATCGGTAAGGGGGCGACGACCAGCCAGCTTTCTAAAAACCTTGCGAATTGCTTGTGTCGCTCGTTTTTCAACAGCTTCGTCTCGCCCGCGTTCTGATTTAGATAGTTCTTGATGTCCGTTTAGGATTTCTTTCACTAATTGAGCATCGATTTCTGGGAAATTATCGCCTTCGATCACGCCCCGAAAACGAACAACAGGATCTTCTGTGATTTGTCCTTTTTCATTGATGATAACAAGGCCATTTGCCACCCCGTTATAAATCATTCGGCGGCGATCACTTAAAAAATCACCATCAAGGGCGGTTAAGCCCCCAGCATCAACGGCCAACCGGCCAGAGGGCACAGTCCCTATAATTTTGGCATCGCCTGGTGCAAGTTGCAGTACATCACCGTTTTTAATTTCAATGGTTGTCTTCACACCAAGAGATTTTGCAAGAGAGCAATGTTCAGCAAGATGACGCGCTTCGCCGTGAACAGGGACTGCTATTCTCGGTTTAACCGTCGCATACATTTCTGCAAGCTCATCCCGCGCAGGGTGACCCGACACATGAACAAACTCATCCGCCTCTGTTATGACGTTGACACCGTTTTCAGTAAGCTCGTTGTGAAGCGCATAAAGGGTCTTTTCGTTCCCCGGAATGACTTTCGACGAGAAGATGACAGTGTCACCTTTGGTTAGGCTGACACTTTGGTGATCGCCACGGGCAATACGTGCCATAGCTCCGCGTGGCTCGCCCTGACTTCCTGTACATAAAAGAAGAATTTTCTCGCGTGGTAGATAATCGGCATCTCTCTCGTTAATGAACGGAGGGAGTTCACCAAGATAGCCTGCCTTTTTAGCAGCTTCCGTCATATTATGGAGGGAGCGTCCAACAAGGACAACATGTCGGTCGTGTTTTGCTGCCACTAAAGCGATAGAACAAACACGAGCGAGGTTAGACGCAAACGAAGTAACGGCGACCCGCCCTTCGGTAATACGCCCAAGGAGTTCGTCTAAACTGTCCTGAACATCCCCTTCTGAGCCAGAGATGCCTTGATTAAACACATTGGTGGAATCGCAAATCATCGCAAGAACGTCGTCTCTAGTAACCTCTGCCATGCGTTTCATATCGCTTGCAGGACCAACCACAGGGCGAGGATCGAGTTTCCAATCCCCAGTGTGCATCACGCGACCATAAGGTGTCGTAATCATCAATGCCTGCATTTCAGGGATAGAATGCGTCAGATCGACAAAATCCAAATGGAAGTCACCCAATTGCATAGTACCACCGGGCGCAATAATATTGACCTCAACCTCATCCACAAGACCAGCTTCAGATAATTTGTTATGTAAAATTTCTGCGGTAAACGGCGTTGTATACACAGGACATTGGAAATCTGGCCAAAGCCTAGATACAGCTCCGACGTGATCTTCGTGCGCATGCGTAATGACCAAACCGAGCAGATCATTCTTTCGTTCCGCAATCCATGCAGCATCAGGAACAATTAAATCCACGCCCGGGGCTCTGTCATCGGAGAATGTAATCCCGCAATCAATCATCAACCATTTGCCATTACAGCAATAGAGGTTGAGGTTCATTCCGATTTCGCCGCTTCCCCCTAGGGGCAAGAACACGAGTTTATCGTCAAATTTCATAAGCATCTTTCCGGTAAATTTGAAGTTCACTTACCAGTTATCTGCATAATAAAACAGCGTTATTTATTTGAATATTCTGAAAATCAGATAGAATCCGGAGGAAAACTCGCTAAAATTAGTTCCCAACCAGCTCAAGTTGGACACGCGAAATGGCATTTGAATAAGCTAAAGGTTCAAAAACTTAGGAAAGTTATAGCTCTCATCAATATCTAAAAACTGTTTCACTTCTATGCGATCAAAGCCATTTTTAGACGAGAGTATTTTACGCTCAAGCATACCCGTATCAAGTCTGGCAATGTATTCTCTGACGACACCATATGAAAATTGATCTTTTACTAAGATTATTTCTCTTGCTGTATCCCTGGAGGCGGCTCTTTCCCAGATAGTTTTTACGCACCGTATCACATCTTCTGGAGACAAATTCAGTGTGCTATCACGAAAATCTATCACGCTATTAATATGAGGCATAAAACAGGGATGCTTGAAAATAGCTTCAGATCTTGTCATTAGTGCATTAAAGTCAAACACTCCAACATGCTTAACGAAGTAGCAATTCACTTCCAGATCAAAACAAAGCTCATAAGAATTTTGATTTGCAGTCATATTAACCTCAAGTTTCTTCATAAATTAAGAAAATCGGGAAAAACCACCTTTTCGTTTATACCAACCCAGGATTGGATTTCTCTTTTCAAATCCGGTAAATCAAACTTAAATATTTGATACTCTTCCTCAGACCTATTGCGCATTCCGCTGTAGGGCCTGACAATTGCATGTCCAAGCTTATCATCAACGATCATAGCTTCTCTATATCGTCCGCGTCGTTGCTCTCTCACGCCAACATCATCGGCATATGCTCTTAAATCTTTCGGAGGCAAGGCATAGGTGCAATTTCGAAAGTCCATAATGACCTTCACATCTCTTCGGTTTCCAATTTTTTTGCTTGTGGCATTCTGCCGTTTTATCAAAGCGTCAAGATCAACAGTGCCATAATGCTTTATGAAGCAAATATTGGCTTCTTCATTAAATTCAAAATCAAAAATACTCCGCGTCACAAATCGGCCCCTGCTGTTCAACAGAATCTAGCTCATGAAGATGAGCCTAACAGCAATAGTTTCCTACTTAAAAGTAATTTTTTTGTTACTTTTAAGTAGGAAACTAAAATAAAACGAATAACATACTGATCCAAATACTAAAAATTTAGTACATAAGTGGGGAGAATTCAAATTGCGTAATATATATGTTCCATTACTATTTGAGGCGCATTGAAATATCATGTCCAAATTTAACGAGGGTTGTTTTTGTGAAAAATCTCGACTAACCCTGCAAGTGTTAAATCCTGATCAATGTGATCTATCATTTCAGTCCCTCGGGCGAACAGGGAGGCTAGGCCGCCAGTCGCCACTGTTCGTAAATTTTCGCCAAATTCATGACGCATTCGCGTAACCAAGCCCTCCACCATAGAAATATATCCCCAGTAAATTCCAGATTGCATACACTCTATGGTGTTTTTACCGATAACTTTTGCGGGGCGTTCCACAGCTATTCGAGGTAGTTTTGCGGCAGCACTGTGAAGTGCGTCTAGACTGAGATTGACGCCAGGGGCGATTATACCGCCCGCGTAATTTCCATCCGAATCAACTACATCTAAAGTAGTAGCCGTCCCAAAATCAATAACAATCAATGGCCCGCCGTATTTCGAATGAGCTGCCACTGCATCTACCAACCTGTCAGCACCGGCTTCGGCTGGGTTATCGATTTGGGGGACCATTCCAATACTGACGTTCTTCTCGCCGATCACAAGAGGTGTGCAGTTGAAATATCTTTTACAAAGACCTTTCAAATTAAACAAAGTCTCAGGCACAACTGTTCCAATGATAACATTCTTAATGTCTTGAATATGGAGCTTATCCAAATTCATGGCCTGATTTAACCAGACGCCATATTCCTCTGCTGTGCGAGAGGCTGATGTTGCTATTCGCCACTCCTTCACCAGGCTTTTACCTGAAAAAGCTGCGAACGTAATATTGGTATTTCCCACATCAATGGTTAGCAACATAGAAGACCTCATTTTTTTTGTTTACGTATTTTGGAAGAAAACTTCTCCCGCAGTTACTAATTTTGTGGAACCGTCCTGCATTGTCAATACAAGGGCACCAGTTTCGTCCATATCGGTAAATGTTCCAACAAATTGATTATTAGCTAATTTAACAGTCACCTCTGAGCCAACACCGCTCGCCCGTGCCAACCATTTTTCTCGGATACTTGAAAATCCCTGCTTTTGCCACAGCTGATATAAGGCAAGAAAATGGGTTGCATAGCTACACAACAGTCCCTCTAACTTCGCGTCTCCGCCAGCTTGAGTGATGGATGTAGCGGCAAGCCCATCAGTCACTGCTGGAAATGAAGCCACATTGACACCAGTGCCCACAATCAACCATTCAAGCTGGTTTTTGTTGTTACTCTTACTCTCCAAAAGGATACCTGCCACTTTTTTACCCGAGATAAGGACATCATTGGGCCACTTCAAAGCAAGCGGCGTTGTCTCAGGTAATATTTGTTGCAGAGTGTCGTACATAGCAACCGCAACTAGGAAGGAGAGCTTTGCGCCTTCCGCTGCATCACAATTTGGTCGGAGGAGAAGAGAGCAGTATAGGTTTCCGCTTGGGCTGTTCCATTGGCGGCCTCTGCGGCCAACCCCATGGGTTTGTTTCAATGACCAGACAAGCTGGCCCTCGCCGCGCTCAAGATCTGCTAGGCGCCTAGCTTCTTCATTGGTGCTGCCAATGGTACTGAATGCAGAGAGATCAAAAAATGGCGGCAGCGAAACACCGCTACCGCCCGTATTCATCATTTAAACAGAGAGCTTGCAGCAGCAGCTGCACTACTGATCAACGGTGATGGGTAGACAAAGAACAATGCCGTCAAGAGACCCGTCACACTCATAACAATCGCAAGTGGTCGATTAAGAGGCTCAAAGCTGTCAGTCGCTTCATCAAAATACATAATCTTAATGATACGGAGATAATAGAAGGCACCAACAACAGATGCGAGCAATCCGATAATTGCCAGTGGATAAAGACCGGCGTTAATGGCGGCAACAAAGACATAAAATTTGCCAAAGAAACCAGCGAGCGGCGGGACACCTGCCAAGCTAAACATAAAGATCATCAGCAAGAACGCCATCATCGGGCGGGTTTTACCAAGGCCAGCAAGTTCAGAGATATCTTCAACCATGCCATCTTTTTTGCGCATGGACAGAATGACGGCAAATGTACCCAAATTCATGACAACATAAATTGTCAGATAAATAAGGACGCCGCGAATGCCTTCTTCAGTACCAGCGGCAAGACCAACCAAAGCAAATCCGATATGACCGATAGAAGAATAAGCCATCAATCGCTTAATGTTTTTCTGATTAATGGCAGCAAAACCGCCAAGGATCATGGACGCGATGGATACAAAAACAATGATCTGCTGCCATTGGTCAACCAAGTCACCAAACGGTGTTATGAATGCCCGAATAAACAGCGCCATACCCGCAACTTTAGGGGCTGCGGCAAAGAATGCAGTTACCGGAGTTGGAACACCTTCATAGACGTCTGGTGTCCACATATGGAACGGTACAGCCGAAACTTTAAAGGCAAGTCCTGCAATCAAGAAAACCAAACCAACGAGAAGTCCAAGACCTGCAGATGCGTGTTCGCCGTGGAAGGTTTGTGCAATTACATTGAAGTTTGTTGATCCTGTGAAGCCGTAAACCAAAGAACAGCCATAAAGCAACATGCCAGATGACAATGCACCCAAAACAAAATACTTCAGGCCGGCTTCTGTGGCCCGAGTGCTATCACGGCGAAATGCGGCTGTCACATACAAAGACAAGCTCATCAACTCGATGCCCATATACAAGGACATCAGGTCGTTCGCCGAAATCATGACCATCATGCCAAGAGTGGCAACAACGATCAGTATCGGAAATTCAAACCGATCCATCTTTTCGCGGGCATTGAAGTCCATGCTCATAATAATGGCAACGGCAGATGCACTCAGCGCCAAGACTTTCATGAAGACGCCGAAGCTATCCACGCGGTAAAGGCCACCAAAGGTAGTTTCAGTACCGTTCGCCCCTGTTAGAACCAAGGCCGCTGCGACGAGGACAGAAAACACAGAAAGCCAAGAGACCAGCTTAGTTGTTTCTGACTTCCTGAAAACCCCGATCATCAGCAGCGCCATTACGGCAACGGCCAAAAAGATCTCCGGAAGTGCTATTGAAAATTCAGGCAAAACCATTTTCCAAAACCTACCTATTTAGCCGCGTGCAGCGTTGATTTAACAAGTTCCATAGACGCCTGATGTTCTGCCAACAAATTGGTAACAGAAGCATGCATAACGTTTAGGAACGGATCTGGGTAAATACCAATCCAAAGAGCAACAAGGATCAGAGGTGTAAAAATCGCAATTTCGCGTTTGTTTACATCCATCATTGTTTTCAGGTCTTCTTTAACAAGTTCACCAAAGACCACCCGGCGATATAGCCACAAACTGTAAGCCGCACCGAGAATAACACCGGTTGTTGCCAAAGCCGCAGTCCATGTGCTCACCTGATAGGCGCCGATAAGGATAAGGAATTCGCCAACGAAACCACTTGTCCCCGGAAGGCCAATAGTTGCCATGGTGAAGAACATAAAGATAACCGCGTATTTCGGCATCCGATGAACCAGTCCGCCGTAACGTGCGATCTCACGTGTGTGCAAGCGATCGTAGATCACACCGACACACAGGAACAATGCACCCGATACGATACCATGACTGATCATTTGCAAGATACTGCCTTCAAGGCCTTGTTGGTTGAAGGTGAAAATCCCAATGGTAATGAAGCCCATATGTGCGACTGACGAATAAGCGATCAGTTTCTTCATGTCTTTTTGTACCAAGGCAATCAAAGACGTGTAGATAATCGCGATAACACTCAATGCGAACACAAACGGCGTGAAGTATTCAGACGCTTCTGGAAACATTGGAAGCGAGAAACGAAGCAATCCGTAACCACCCATTTTCAGCAACACACCAGCCAAGATAACTGAACCGGCTGTTGGTGCTTGAACGTGGGCATCTGGAAGCCAAGTATGAACTGGCCACATGGGAACTTTCACGGCAAACGATGCAAAGAACGCAAGCCATAACCATGTTTGCAAGTCGCCTGGGAAGTTCGTCGCCATCAAAGTTGGAATGTCCGTTGTTCCCGCAATCATATACATAGTGATCATTGCGGCCAGCATCAGAACTGAACCGATCAATGTATAGAGGAAGAACTTGAAGCTGGCATATACGCGGTTTGCACCGCCCCAAATCCCAATAATTAGGAACATTGGGATCAGACCGGCTTCAAAGAACAGATAGAACAGAACCATATCAAGCGCACAGAAAACACCAATCATCAGTGTTTCCATGAGCAAGAATGCGATCATGTACTCGCGAACCCGCGTTGTAATCGAATTCCAGCTGGCCAGAATACAAATGGGCATCAAGAATGTTGCGAGGATAATAAACAACATTGAAATGCCGTCCACACCCATGTGGTAGTTGATACCACCACCAAGCCATTCGGCTTTTTCAACAAACTGAAAACCAGCTTGGCTGTTGTCGAAATTATACCAAATCAGCAATGAGACGGCAAATGTCGCAAGAGTAGTCCAAAGCGCCACTTGACGTGCATTACGCGCTGCTACCTCTTCTTTTCCGCCTGTTAGCAGTATGAACAACGCGCCGACAAGCGGCAAGAAGGTCACATATGAGAGAATATTCCAGTCAAGCATCAGTGACCACCACCAGCAAG
>CAJXWA010000071.1 GCA_913062525.1 uncultured Alphaproteobacteria bacterium
GTGGCTCTTCCATTTTAGTCAAAATCTGTGAACAATTATACGATCAGAACATTCGTTATCGCAATATTGCTGGGCCTAATGCGTATCCAAAACGGGATGTGACGAGCGAGCATGATGCCATTGTTCAGTTTATTTTAGACGGAAACGAAGATAAAGCGGCGGAAGAGCTAATCCGTCATTATAAAAAAACCGGGGAATTTTTGGCCAAACAACTTGAATAAATTGTTCAGGACGTGTGAATTCCAATTAAATCGAGTTTTTCAACCTAAAAAAAGTAAAAATCGATAATTTAGTGATTGTGTTTGTTTTGCCGACAAAATAAAATGATCGGCAATACTGCTATAAACAACGCACGAGATTATCATGAGATTAGTATCTTTCATAAAAAATGGCGAAAGCCGTATTGGCCTGCGTAGAGAAGATGACATTCTCGATCTTTCGATCATTGCGCCGGAACTCCCAACTGACTTTGTTGCACTGCTTGAGGCTGGTCCTGACGCAATGGCAGCTGCTGCGGCCGCTGGTGAAAAAGCGGGCGATGATGCAATCGTATCTCCTGAAGGTTTAACTTACGCACCGCTAATTGGGCGCCCGCCAAAGATCATTTGTATTGGCCGCAACTACGCAGCCCATGCCCGTGAAGGCGGCGTTGAACCCCCTGAATACCCAGAAATTTTCTATCGCGGTGCCACCTCTTTGGTGGGGCATAATCAGCCTATCCTGCGTCCGCTTTGTTCTGACAAACTGGACTATGAAGCTGAGCTTGTTGCCATCGTTGGTAAGCGCGCACGTCATGTCTCTAAAGAAGATGCATTGTCAGTTGTTGCGGGTTATTCCATCTTTAACGAAGGCACTCTTCGCGACTATCAGCGGAAAAGTTCCCAGTGGACCATCGGCAAGAACTTTGATGATACAGGGGCTTTTGGTCCTGAATTTGTCAGTGCAGATGAGCTTCCTCTTGGCGCGCATGGCTTGAGCATTCAGACCCGTCTGAACGGTAAAGTGATGCAAGATGCCAATACACGAGACTTTATTTTCCCAGTTGACGATTTGATTGTGAAACTGACCGAGTGCATGACGCTTGAGCCCGGTGACATCATTATTACCGGGACACCTGCTGGTGTCGGTTATGCTCGCAACCCGCCTGTATTTATGAAGGCCGGTGATGTTTGTGAAGTTGAGATCGAAGGCGTTGGAACACTCCGTAATCCGATTGAAAATGAAAAAGCATAATTGCGTGCGGCAAATTTTTTGATTTGCCGCATTTTTTAGAAGTCGGCATTTGTAAGGTGCGTAAATGACGAAAAAAGTCATATTAGCAACTGCGGCTGGAATACCGGTACTCAGTATACTTTGGGCGTTACAGCTTCCCTTGCTCCTTGAGTTGGAAGTGGCACGGACCCAATTTCTTTCTGTTCTATTAGGGCTCGCCACGGCGCTTGTCTTTATCAACGATTCCCAGGAAAAATCAGTTTTTGAAAAAGGTTTCTGCTTCATTGCAGCGCTTTCAAGTATCGCGATTTTCGGCTGGACAGGCTTGGAATATCAGCGGTTTCTACTTGATTTTGCGTATCTCACGCCAGAGATGCAAATCCTTGGGGCAGGCGCTCTTTTTCTAACACTAGAAGCTATTCGCCGGGCAACCGGGTGGATACTTTTATCCCTAATTGGGGTGTTCGTGATCTATGCATTGTTTGGAGGCGAGGTTCCTGAACCGCTGACAGGCGTGACAATTAGTGTTCCCGAATTATTGGTCTATTTGGCATTCGATCCCAACGCTATTCTTGGGACACCGCTGAGTGTGGTTGCGACCATTGTGGTCATGTTTATTTTCTTCGGAAAATTGCTTGTGCAAACTGGATGCGGTGAATTCTTCATCGATTTGGCCATGGCAGTTATGGGGAAAAGACGGGGCGGCGCTGCGAAAATTGCAATCGTGGGCTCTGCGTTATTTGGATCCATTTCTGGCAGTGCGGTCTCAAACGTGGTGACAACGGGCGTGATGACAATCCCTTTGATGCGTCGGTCTGGATATACAGCCCGGCAATCTGGGGCAATTGAAGCTATTGCCTCAACCGGCGGGCAGCTTATGCCGCCTATCATGGGGGCTGCCGCCTTTTTAATGGCGCAGGCTCTTGAAATTCCCTATTCAGAAGTTGTTCTGGCAGCCCTAATTCCTGCTGTTTTATATTATATTTCTGTCTTCATTCAGGTGGACCTAATTGCCGGGCGCGATGATATTGCAGCAGCGGAGACAGAGCATCGCCCGGTATTACAAGTTCTTAAAGAAGGATGGCATTTCCTAGTTCCCTTCTTCATTTTGCTGTTCTCCATGTTCAAGTTGAACGTCTCGGCTGAGCTTGCAGCGCTTTATGGATCAGTTGCAATCGTTGTCGGTGGTTTCTTGAGAAGCTACAGGGGACACAATCTTGATTTAAAAGGCCTGCTGAACTCTTTCCCAGATACCGGGAAAGCGGTCATGGAACTCACCATGATTGTTGCTGGTGCCGGACTTGTTATTGGTTTGTTGAATGTCTCGTCGGGCGGATTTGCTCTGACGTTGGCGCTTGTCCAATTGGGAAGTAGCAGTCTTGCGATCTTACTCCTCGTTTCTGCGGGTGTTTGTATTTTGCTGGGCATGGGAATGCCGACATCTGGGGTTTATGTCCTGCTAGCGGCCCTTGTGGCACCGTCTTTGATTGAGACCGGAATTCAGCCAATGGCAGCCCATATGTTCATTTTGTATTTTGGTATGATGTCCATGATTACGCCGCCTATTGCACTGGCTGCGTTTTCGGCGGCAACCATTAGCGGTGACCGACCCATGAAAACCGGGATTGAGGCAATGAGACTAGGCTGGGTGGCTTATGTTGTCCCTATGCTGTTCATTTTCTCGCCGTCCCTGATCATGAACGATAGCCCAGTTAATGTGGCCATCGCGTTTGTTGTAACTGTTATTGGAATTCATTTCATATCAGTCGCTCTGGTGGGGTATTTTTACAAAAAGGTCTCCCTTTCAGTTCGTTTAGGACTGCTTAGTGCTGGAATTCTAGCCATGCTTCCTGAACCCATTTTGCAAAGCGGATTAATACCAGCTTTAGTCGGTATTGGCATTGGAGCTGCCCTTCTATTTGCGGTTTCTCGATCGCAAAAAACCGCCGTTTTATAAACCAAAATTTCGAAATTAGATTTATTACTTTTTAACTGGAGGAAAATTTATGAAGAAAATGACCGCAATTAGCTTAGGTCTTGCGATTACCTTGGGCCTTACGGCTCCGGTTTATGCGAAAACATTTACCGTCGGCACTAATCCACAAGGGTCGCTTTTTTATTCACTTGGCGCGGCCCTGTCGAAAGTTATGGTTGAAAAGACTGATAAACAATATCGTGTTTCACCGTTCGCCGGTTCATCAACTTTCATTCCAATGCTCAACTCTGGTCGTTTGACATTTGGTTTTGCCAATGGCGGCGAAGCAACTTTTGCACATCAGGGCATTGGAAGTTTTGAGAACCGTGCAAATGAGAACTTGCGTCTTGTTGGTGTTGCAATCGCAACTCAAACATCTTTTGCAGTCCCAACAAAATCATCAATTAAGTCTATCGCTGACTTAAAAGGTAAACGCCTTCCCTCCGGATACAACTCCGGCCGGACATTCCATTACTATTCAAATGCGGCTCTTTCTTCTGGCGAAATGACAATTAAAGACGCCAAAAAAGTGCCAATGCCGAATTTCGTGAAAGCCATTAACGCACTTGCAGAAGACCGTATTGACGCGGCTCTTGTTCCTATGAACGTGGGCGTGGGCAAAAAGGCCATGGCGACAATGTCAGATGGTTGGCGCTATGTAAGTCTTGAAAATACTCCAGCTGCAAAAGAAGCGGTTACTAAAAACTTACCATCCGCTCGTATTGTGAGCGTTAGCCCAAGCAAAAGCAAAACAGGTGTTGTTACTGACCCAACAAACATGATCGAAGTTGATTTTTATGTTCTAACGGGCGCTCATGTTTCAGAAGATACAGTTTATAACCTTGTGATGACTATGGCGTCGAACAAAGACGCTTTAGGTAAAGCGTTTGGTGCTTTCAAGCGCTACGATCCAAAGAAGATGGTACAGGACAACCCAGTTCCGTATCATCCCGGTGCGATCAAAGCTTACAAAGAAATGGGCATTTGGCCTGCAAACTAAACGCGCAGACGATTTGAGAATAAAAGTGCCGGCAGTTCAATACTGCCGGTATTTTTTTTAGAGACCTGCGTCTTGCCAGTCATCAGATGGCTCGGCGGGATACGGTGTTAGGCTCACGGCCTTAACGGCTTCGATGGCAGCATATTCATCTTTATCAGAGGCATCGCCGCTGATCCCAACAGCTCCAATAACGGCACCGTCATCGTTACAAATCAAAACGCCGCCGGGAACGGGAATGAACCGACCTTGGGACGTGGATGCGAGAGCGGCTTGAAAAGAAGGCCGATTGGCCAAACGGTCCCGAATGGTGCGACTGGAAAGTCCCATGCCAAGGGCGCCCCACGCTTTACCGACGGCCACATCTCCGCGCATGATACCAGATCCGTCTTCCCGCTTAAAGGCTTGCAGGTTGCCCCCTGCATCCAGAACAGCAACTGTCAGCGGTAGCAAAGAGTTCTCCGACCCTAAGCGCAACGCGTGATCAACGATATCTGATGCCTTTTCTAGAGGAAGCGGTGTCACGAGATGTTTGACGTAATAATCAGACATTAATGGTGTCTCCAGTGTGGTTTTAGATATTTTGGGTTGGCTACAGCTTTTCCCCAACATTCATTTGTGACGGAGAGAAGGGGCCGTAGTAACAGGTCAAATATATCATGGGAAACGAGGGGCGTCATTTCAATATTTTCGATAAAAATTAGTATTTTTATATAATATCGATATTTATTTCAGGTGAGGAGCTACAACCTTGCTTTAATCCTTAGGAGATTGATTTTATTATTGAATATAGCCGTGTGTATCCAGAAATTCTGATTAGAAATAGTGGTATCAAGAAAACTGATGGGGTGGATCACTTGTGTTCAAAAAACTTAATGATATAGTCCCGCCTGAAAAACCATGCGCGGCCGGGTGCATGTTGCCAATAGTATTTTTGGAGCTCTAATAGGAATAAGTATGTCTTTTATTCAGGCCTTCGAAGTAATGTTTCCAATTGTCATTATTATCGCACTTGGATATGCCGTTGGTAAATCCAAACTGGCTATCGACGCCCAATCTCTAGGTTCTCTCGTTATTTTATTGTGCACGCCATCCTTGGTTTTCTCAAAGCTGACGACAGCGACTATTGAGACAAGCGTGTTACTTGAAGTCTCGCTTGCTGCAGCGGCATCTATTCTTCTTGCAATGGTTTTGGGTGCTATTGCGCTCCGCCTTTTAAACCTCTCCCTTCGGACGTTTCTGCCGTGCGTTATGTTTCCCAATTGTGGGAACACGGGCCTTCCGATAATGATCCTTGCCTTTGGCGATGCAGGGGCTGCTCTTGGTGTTGCCTTCTTTTTCGTTGTGGCTTTGTTGCAATTCACCGTTGGTATTTCCATTTCATCAGGCCAGTACCATCCAAAAGATCTTTTGAAGCAGCCCATTTTATATTCCGTGGGTTTCGTTCTGTTCTTCACGCAAACCGGCATAGAAGTGCCGACGGTTGTTGCTAAAACAACGGATATTTTGGGCGGAATGATGGTTCCTGCAATGCTGCTGCTACTGGGCTCATCGCTTGCTACATTGAAGGTCTCGGACTTAAAGCCAGCCATCGCTGTAGCCGTGAGCCGATTGATCATTGGTCTTGTTTCGGGCGCAACCATAATTTTCGCGTTTGATTTATCGGGCTTAAGTGCCATTACCGTGTTCATGATGTCGGCAATGCCGGTCACTGTGGTCTCCTACGTGTTTGCCGTAAAATACCGACCTGATCCGCAGCAGGTAGCGGGCGGTGTTGTTTTGTCTACAGTATTGGCCTTTATCACCTTGCCGTTGCTTTTTGGCGGCGCTCTGGCCATCTTTAATTAAAGCAGGTTCTGGTGAAGTGACCAGACAATGGCTCATTGGAAAAAACTATGAGATTAAAGTTACGGCAACTTCAATATTATGTAGCAGTATTTGAGGAAGGCTCATTTACGGCGGCGGCCCATCGGTTGAACGCCACGCAATCTGGGGTGAGTATGCAGATTAAGGATCTGGAAGAGATTCTGGATGCCACCTTGTTTGACCGGGTCGCAAAAGGGATCATCCCAACTAAGATCGGCCATAGGACATATAGCCGGGCAGTACAGATTTTGCACGAAGTCCACGCCTTAAAGGAAGATGTTAGTGTCCAGAAAAAACAACTCTCTGGAACCGTTAGGCTTGGTGTAATGCCAACGTTCGCACGCTCCATTCTGGCGCCAGTGCTCGAGCAGTTTCTAGCAGAGAACCCGTTGGTTGATGTAGAGATCGTGGAAGCCTACAGCTCTGTTCTCACTGAAAAAGTAAATAGCGGGAAACTCGATTTTTCTGTTGTGCCAGCGGATGAGTTTGCGCCGGGCATCAAGTCCAGTTATTTGGCGACGGATATCGAAGTGTTGGTACGAAAAGCTGAAAATGATGCGCATCATCTGCAACCCATAACGTTGTCAGATTTGCATGAATTAAAGCTTGTTTTACCCCTAAAAAGTAATTCTCGCCGCACTAAGATAGACGCACAACTTCAATCTTTTGATATTACATTGGCCGGTCTGATTGAGTGCGATTCCATGATGACAACGCTGGACCTGGTGCAGCGCGGGTATTGGTCGAGCATTTTACCGGCCAGCTTATGTCTGCAAAACTTGGTGTTTGATGGGTTGGAAGTACGTCCCTTGCAAAACCCGACGTTAAATACAGACTATCATTTAATACAACCTGTATCCAAACCGATCGAGGAGGCCACAAGCATTTTGATACGCCAATTGGAAACTGCAATTAAATCAAGCGTGGCAAAACTGCAGCTGGCACTTCGGTAACGAATTAGTATTCATAATTTGCTGTTATGCGACTTACGAATTTAATTAGACCATTTTAGAATTGTAGTATCCGACTGTTTTCGCACATTTTACCTCTCATAAATAATTATGGAGAAAATCAATGAGTGTGGTTGAACAAATTGAAGTGGGTATTATCGGTACCGGCTGGTGCGGCGGAATTAGAGCCGAAGCCCTGCACCGCAACCCAATAGTTGGGAAACTGCACATCGCAGAAATTCGCACTGACCGATTGCAAGAGATGGTAGACTGGTATTCTCCAGCGACTGCCACAGAAGATTACAACGACCTTCTTGCCAATTCGGACATTTCAGCGATCTTTATTTCGGCAACTCCAGAACACTTGCATTTCCCAATGGCGAAAGAGTCGCTTGAAGCTGGCAAACATGTGTTCCTTGAAAAACCAATTGCGATTTCATTAGCAGAAGCTGATGAGTTGCTTGCGATTTCAGAGAAAAATAACCTCAAATTCTCCATAGGTTATTCACAGCGGTTTAATCCAAAATACGCGTATGTTCGTGAAAGTCTGCTCAACGGATCACTGGGTGAGCCAGTTACAGCCTTGCACAGCCGTCATATTTCACGCGGTCTTGGTGAGAAAATTTCAGGTCGTACAAAATTGTCTCCTGCCGCTATGGAAGCAACCCACGACTTAGATTTTGTCTTATGGTGCTTGGAGCCTGCGAAACCAGTTAAGGTTTATGCGCAGAATTCCTACAAATACTGGAAAGACAAAGGGTCACCGCAAATTCCTGATTGCACATGGATCATCGTGACAATGGACAGCGGCATTTGCTTCACTATTGGTGCGGGTTGGGTATTGCCGAAAAGTTACCCTAACTACTCATCAACAAGTATGGAAATGATCGGCACAAACGGCGCGTTGGTTATTGATGACACGCATCGTGATGTTATTCTGCATACGGAGAATGACGGAATTCAATTCCCGATGTCCACAATGCCAGGTGAGTATGTCGGGCATGTATATGCTGGACCAATGGCGCCTGAAACAGACTATTTTGTTGAGGCTTGCGTTTTTGATAAGCCAGTGATGGTAACAGGCGAGCAAGCCCGTAAAGTCATGGAAGTTTATATCGCAGCCGATATGTCAGTAGAGCGTGATCAACCAGTATCACTTCCGCTGAATAGCAACGATATCTCTTCTATCCGCGTTTAAGAGGCTTTCCTCCTAAATATTTAGGGCACAAAGACTCTCCTCTTTGTGCTCTTTTTTTATCCCTGAAGCTGGTCAAAAAGAATATTTTTGAAACTTTCTGATGTCATCCGATCCGCAGCTGATTTTCTCTGAATAACGCCATATGTGAGTTTGAAACTTGGTCTTATTTTGAGAACGCTAACGGAATGAGCAAATTTATGCGCAATGGGTGCATGAACAACAGCCACGCCGACACCTTCCTCTACCAAATTAGCAACCATTACGGTGGATTGCGCCTCACACTTTGAACGGATATTAATCCCGGCACTACTAAAAAGCTCCTCAGTTTTAAATCTGAGAAGTGTATCGGCTGAGATGGATATTAGATTTTCATCAACCAGTTCAGTAATATCAATCTCTTCGCGGTCTGCAAATCGATGATCTTTAGAAACAATACATCTAATTTCGATTTCACAAATAGGCTCAACTCTGAGACCGTCATCGGCCACAGGTAAGGTTACTAAACCTAAATCATAGGCGTCAGATTTTACTAAATGCTGGACGTCTTGGCGAGATCGTAGGTCGATAGATACATTGACATTGGGATAGTTTTCGCAGAACGCCTTAATAACAGGGGGCAGCATTACCGTTCCAATGGCTTGCATGGCAGCAATGCGAAGATTGTTTGTGCCGCGTTTTCGAATATTTTGAGCCATACTTTCAATTTGATCAACATCACCCAGAATTCGGTTTGAAATTTCAAGAAGTTCCAAGCCTTCAGGAGTGATTGTAAATCGGCCACCGTTTCGGTCAAATATCTGAAATCCCATATAATCTTCTAATTGACGGACCAGACGGCTTACCGCAGACTGAGTGAGACCAAGTTTGACGGCTGCCAGTGTTGTGGAGCCTGTAGCCCTGACAGCTCGAAGAGCATTTAGTTGGCGTATTTTCATTTTCAGTAATATACCCAAACAAAAGTCTAAAAATTCATTCTACTAGAACTAATGGGAATTATCCAACACTGAAATCTTGCTCTACCTTGCGTCTAACCAGATAAAAGGGGCAAAAAATTGATGGTTAAAAAAGCGGAATTATACGTAACTTCTGGCATTGCTGTAATGTCGGTTTTAGCGCTTGTCTTTCTGAACGATCTTATTGCTAAGCAAAAGATGATTTTTGGTCAGCCTTCAATCGAACCTGACTTGTTTCCCGCACTTACAATTTCTTGTTTGCTACTGCTTGTTGGCGGATTGATGGTCAAGATCATTTTCTTTGCTGAAACTGAAGTTTTTGATGATCAAGACAACGAGGAAGCAGAAGACCAGAGTTATTACCGTATTGGCAGTTATTTCGCTGCGATGCTGGCTTATGGGATTTTTCTGGATGACCTCGGTTTCGTAATCAGTTCCTGCCTCTTAGTTGCATTTATCTCGTTTTTGTTGGGCAGCCGAAGTTTTGTTCAAACTCTCGCGCTTGCGGTTATCGCACCGGTTGCCCTGTACGTCGTATCTACTCGCGGACTGAAAGTTCATTTACCAGAATTGGATGTTATCGAGCGGGCAATACAAACAGTTTTCCAAGTTTTAGGTCTCTCATGAATAGTATGATTTTTCGGAATGAATTTAGGGGCGCAAAATGCTAGAGCAAATCATTGAAGGTTTATTTCTAACGCTGCGTGTCGATACCTTTGCCTTTATGGCGATCGGTTTGTTTGGCGGTATGTTAGTTGGTGCCCTGCCAGGATTTACAACCTTGATGGCAATGGCGATTTTGTTGCCGATTTCGTTTTTCCTTGATCCAGTTGTTGGTATTCCCTTTCTATTGGGTGTGTATAAAGGCGGTATTTTTGGTGGATCTATTCCAGCAATTTTGGTGTCTATGCCAGGAACCGGGGCCGCTGTGGCGACCACGGCAGATGGGTATCAACTCACCAAAAAAGGTAAATCCCGTAAAGCCCTTGATATGGCGCTGTTTTCATCCGTGTTTGGTGATACTGCCAGTGATATCTTTACCCTATTGATGATTGTTCCAATCGCATATCTTGTGTTGCAGTTTGGGCCTCCTGAGATTTTTGCAATTTTGACAATGAGCGTTGTTATTGTTGCGGTAACGGCTGGTAAAAATCCGCTTAAAGGGTTGATTATGTTGGCGTTTGGTTTGTGGATATCCTTCATTGGGTCCGATCCAATCGGGGGCATGGAACGCTTTACCTTTGGCTTGTTTGAGCTGCGCGGTGGCATTCCTTTATTACCTTTGCTGATCGGCTTATTCGCACTGCCTGAAATTGTGAAAATTGTTGGTAGAACTAATGTTGGTGAAGCAAGTGTTGCCACAATCCTAGGTGAGCGGCTCACCCTAGCAGAATTTAAACGCTGCTTGCGGACGATTTGTCGCTCTACAGTCATTGGAACATGCATCGGGATCATTCCGGGCTTGGGTCAGATGGTTGCCGCGGTAATGGGTTATACAGCGGCTAAAAATGCATCTCCTGTAAAAGAGAATTTTGGTAAAGGCGAACTTGAAGGTGTTGCGGCGGCGGAAGCTGCAAACAATGCCGTTAATGGCCCAACCATGGTTCCGCTTCTGACATTGGGTATTCCAGGCGATAACGTGACCGCAATTTTGCTGGGTGCATTCGTTGCACAAGGCTTACGGCCGGGACCAACATTGTTTTCAGAACAGGGACCCGTGGTGTTTGGCATTTTGATTGCGATGGTGTTTGCAAACTTAATGTTCTTAGTCATTGGTTATCTATCAATTCCGGCATTTGCCCGAATTATCACCATTAGAAGTAATCTGCTGGTGCCACTGGTGACTATGTTCGCAGTGGCCGGCGCCTATGTCTATCGTTCCAACCCAAACGACATCATCGTTTTGGCAATCTTTGGTGTGATCGGCATTATCGCAAGTGCAGCCAAGTTTGAAGTCATGCCTTTAGTCATGGGTTTCATTCTGGGTGTTCCACTGGAACGGGCCTTCGGTCAGTCACTCTCTCTTGCAAATGGTGAGATTCTTCAATTCGCTATTTTTGAACGCCCCGCAATGGTCGCGATCTTAGTAGCAACGCCTTTCTTAGCGTGGATGTTACGCAAGAAAATGTATGCAGACTAATAACAAACTTCAATTCTGCAAAACGATACTAACAGGTATTAAAAAGAGTTTTTTTAGGAGGATGGAAATATGTTTACTAAACTTATGACAACCGCAGTGGTTGGGGCCGCTACAGCAATGCTCAGCTTTGGTGCTGTCGCTGCTGGCTATCCAGAGAAGCCAATTACGGTTGTTATTCCTTTTGGTCCTGGTGGATCGCATGACTTGAACGCACGTGTATTTACATCAGTGATGCCTGCACATGTTGGCCAGCCAATGGTTGTTCAGTTGACACCAGGTGCTAGTGGACAAAAAGGTGCTGCTGCTGTTGCGAAAGCAAAAGCGGACGGTTACACATTGCTGTTCTCCAGCAACTATATTGATCAGTTGATGCAACATGTTGGTAAAGCCCCTTATAATTCAATGGAAGATTTCGTGACTGTTGCCCGTATTAACTACGCGCCAATAGCGGTTATCGTACCTGGTGATAGCCCGTACAATTCATGGGCTGACTTGAAAAAAGACGTGAAAGCGAGACCAGGTAAAGTTTCTATTTCGCATTCTGGCAACTGGGGCGCACTTTTCGTACCAGCAGCGCAGCTAATGCTTTTGAACGACATGAAAATGAACATGATTCCGTTCCAAGGCGGCGGCCCTGCTCTTCAAGCTCTGCTTGGTGGTATTGTTGACGTATCTCTTGGTTTTCCATCCACTATCGGTCCTCTTATCTTGAGCGGCGAAATTAAAGTTCTGGCAACGGCTGGTAAGAAACCAATCTACAAAGATGTTCCGTCATTCGCTGATCTTGGCCTCGAAGGTGACGTTGGCATGATGCATCGTATGGTTATGGCACCAAAAGGTATCCCTGCGGACCGTTTGGCAACACTCCGTGCTGCGTTCAAAGCCCTTCAAGGCGACAAAACTTTCACACGTTTGCTTAAGCGTATGGGAGAAAACGCTGAATATATGGACGGCCCTGAGTATGAAAAACTTCGTCCAGGCCAAAACAAGTTTTACGGCGAACTTGTTAAAAGTCTAACCAAGTAATTTCTAATAAGTACCAAGTACCAGTACCAAGTAAAAGAAGATGCCTCTTTCATGGAAGGGGCATTTTTTTGTCATTTTTAACGCAAAAACAAATGGAGGTAAATCTCATGTCTCACATTCCTATAATCTCGAATGAAAATGCAACAGAAGACCAAGCGGCTTTGTTTAAGGGTGCAGAAGCAATGATGGGCCGGGTTGCCAATGCAGTTCGTGTGGCAGCTAACGCCCCAAAACTTGCGCAGGCTCTATTTGGGTTTTTGGTACCGGCTTTGCGCGAGGAAATATCCGGAGCTGTCAGTATTGAATTGAAAGCACTGGTTATTTTAAAAACATCCATGTTAAACGGATGTAATTATTGTATTGGGCATAATACATCACTTGGAAAATCGTTAGAGTTTTCTGACCAAAAAATCGAAGCTATTGAAGGTGATTTTCAGAACTCACCGCATTTTACAGACAGCGAGAAAGCAGCCATCGCTTGGGCCGAATGCTTAACGGAAAAAACCTATCGTCAACGGCCAGAGGTTATGGAGACATTGAAGCTTCATTATACGGATGAGCAAATTGTTGAGATTACAATGTTGTCGGGGTTCTTCAATTTCTGGAACAGGTTCACAGATGGGCTACAGGTTGATATTGAGCCGAAGGATCAAGTGGGGCTTATTCGACGATCAAAAAAAGTCGACGTAAATGAATACGTCGACTATATGAATTCTTGCTGGTGGAACAAATCCTAAATTAGAGGTGAATTGTTTCGCCATTTTCAGCAGATAGTGCGATGGCTTCAAGCAGTTCGATGTTGTGGATCATTTCCGCGTGGGTGAAAGAATAATCCTTTCGCCCTTTCGCAGCATCGACAAATGCTTCGAGGTTTTCAAGGACAGCGTCATTCCACTCAAACTGTTTAATGTCTTGGGGCTGGCCTGTCTCTGCTGTGATCATGCGAACCACACCGCCCGGTGTATCCGGATGCGTGTCATTTAGCACTTCTTTCCATTTTTGCGTACCAAACACATGCATACGGATGAAATGCGGGGTGTGCAAGACGGCACTTAACGTCGCCGTCATGCCGGCTTTAAAGCCCAATTGGACAGTGACAACATCACCAGTTTCCCAGCCAAGAGAGCGATCCGCTGTAATGGCTTGAACCGTTTTCGCAGGACCAAAGAATGAAATTAATAGATCCGTTAAGTGAATTCCCATGGCAGTCATGCCAGCGGCAGGAGATACAGCTTTGGATGTGCGCCAGTCACCGGCAGGAACATTAATTAGCTTGTCGTGACTAAAGGCGGCTTCGGCATGCATGATAGTGCCCATGGATCCATCGTTAATGGATTGTTTAAGTTCAACGAGAGCAGGCTCAAAGCGGCGCTCATGACCGATACCCAATTGTACCCCGGCATCAACGCAAGCTTGAACAGATCGTTTTGCACTTGCGGCGGTTAGGCCAAGTGGTTTCTCGCAAAACACATGTTTGCCAGCGGCAGCACTGGCAGTTACCTGTTCTTCATGCAGCGGATTAGGTGTGGTTAGAATCACACCGTGAACGCTTTCTTTTGCAAGGGCCTCACCAAATTCGGTTAAGGGCGTGAAGCCACTTTCTTTAATAGTTTCATGATGAGCGGTATTGGGTTCGATAATATATTGAACAACTATTTCATGGTGGTTTTGGAGGCGGCGGGCAATATGCTGACCCCACCAACCATATCCGGCGATGGCGATGTTAAACGGCTGTTTTGATGTGCTCATAATTCTGATCCTAATTTTTGGAATTTCCCAGAATGGAAGAGCAGAGGATTTCCATCAGTTTGATTAATCTGCTGCACGCTGCCGATAAGGATTTCATGATCTCCGGCTGTAATTCTATTTTCCAGCTTGCAGTCGAGAAAGGCAATAGCGTTATTCAATATAGGAGCGCCCATGCAGCCTTCAGACCAGTCAACATTATTGAATTTATCGTCTGACGGACGTGCGAAGTTCATGGTCTCTTCTTTGCTGTCTTCACCCATGATATTAACAACGAATGATCCATGATTGCGAAATGCGTCAATGCTTGGTGCGTTAAGATCAATGCTCCATAAGATAAGAGGTGGATCAAGAGACACGGATGCAAATGAGTTTGCAGCCATTCCAACAGGAGCGTTTTCTTCCCCAATAGTTGTCATGACAGCAACGCCCGTTGCATATATTCCTAGCACGTCGCGCAGTTCTCTGGTGTCAAAAGATGCTGTATTATCAATAACATCCCCCTCCATCGTTTCAGCAGTCATGAACCTATCCTTAACTTAAAATGGCGTCCTATGTGTTGATGCTTAGAATACGGATCAGGTGCGCCAGCACAATTCAGATGATTTGATAGCAAGTATCAAAAACCTTGATGGAAAGTATCAATAAGTATTGATTTTGTTACTGGAAAAAATACTTCACTTTGTTTGTAGAAAATTGACATTCCACAACATTAGGTGAGGATAAAATGAAGTTATCTTTCTTTACAATGCCCATCCATCCCGTTGGTAAACCTATTCACCAGAGCATAGATGAAGATAGGGACGCTTTTATTCTTGCAGATGAACTTGGGTATGCTGAAGGTTATTGCGGCGAACACACAACTGACCAGGCGGAGATTATTACATCCACTGTCGCTTTTATGGCCAGCCTCGCCTATTCAACAAAAAATATCAAATTGGGTACGGGTACTGTAAACCTTCCAAATTCGCACCCGGCACGTGTTGCCGCTGAAGTCGCGATGCTTGATCACATGTTGAAAGGTCGCTTTATTTTTGGCATTTCTCCGGGTGGATTGATGTCAGACGCAGAAGTGTTTGGAAATCTGGATAAAGACCGGAATGCTATGTTTGTTGAGTGTATCAACATGGTTCTGGAAATCTGGAAAACCAAAGGCCCTTATAATATGAAGGGTGAATTCTACGAAGTTTGCACTGAAAAAACAGAAATGATGGAAATCGGACAAGGCGAGATTATCAGCCCGTACCAAGATCCTCATCCGTTGATCGTGGGCACTGTTGTTGCCCCATTCTCTAAAGGTGTAACGGAAATGGCTAAGCGAGGTTGGGTTTCTGTCTCTATTGATTATAGGCTATGCCCAAAAGCGGTTTTTCCTGATCACATTGTTGATTGTAAAAGTGCGCTCGTTTGGGTCAAAGAGCACATTGAGGAATACGGGGGTAGTCCTGACTTTATTATTGTGACTGGTGGCTCAGCAGGTGGGCATTTGTCATCGCTGTTAGCCTTAAGCGCGAATGTAGCTTCCTTACAACCAGGGTTCGAAGATAAAGATACGTCTGTTCAGGGCTGCATCCCTTTTTATGGCATTTATGATTTGATGGATAGCAAAAAACTACAATC
>CAJXWA010000072.1 GCA_913062525.1 uncultured Alphaproteobacteria bacterium
TTGAAAGCGCAGGGACAGAATAAAGATCAGAGCCGAAATCGATTTCGGAGCGCAAGACCAATGAGGAAGAGGAAAACGATACCTAATACCGTTTCAGAAACGGACAAGATATCCAGCCAGACATAACTATCTAACTTGAAGAAAAATTCTCTAAAATCTTTTGACGCCCCCCGTGAAGAAGGTGCAAAAGGTGTCAACATCGCCAATGAATATCGATGAGCGTTTCCAAGAATATTAGTTGCGTTTGGGTTTGATGCAATCGCAACTTGGGCATACAGGTTGGCGTAAATCATAAAGGTAAAAACCATCCCAACAAATGGCATCATAATGCTACGTCCAAAGTCACTAAATATATCGTAGAAATTTATAGCTAGCTTTAGAAAACTATTGTTTTGATTTTTATTTTTTGACTTAAGTTCATACGCAAAAAATTCGAGCTCTTTATCATGATCTTGTGATCTGTTAGCGAGTTCTTTTAGCCTACAAAATTTGCTAGCTGTACCGTCGGTAACCACGATTTGCTCAAACGGAACAATCTTCATTTTATGAAAAGTGAAATGAGTATCAATTTGAGATCGTCTAAAATCAGGCGGTTCAACAAAAGTTGCCTCCTTAAAATCCACTGAATATTTAAACACAGCACCAGGAAATCTAGTTTTTCCCTTATGTATTGATCCAAGGAAATCGGCATGCCCGCCTCCAAACAATATATTTTGAAAATTGGCCTTTTCCCCAAGAAACTTCGCCTCTCTAAAACTAACATGGCCTCCGAGGAATTCGACATTTAGAAAGCTTACATTCTTCTTGAATTTTGTTTCTTGAAACGACGAATTTCCTTTCAAGACGTTTATTCCACTAAAATTCACATCCCGTTCAAATGTCACATTCCGAAAATCAACATCACTACCTTCGAACTTCACTGACAAAAATGAAGTATTTTTAGCGTCAAAATAAGAGTTATCAAATGTAGTCCATGCTTTTCCAAATCTACTTCGATCAAATGATACGGTTTCACCAAAGAAGAAAGAATTTGAAAATACGATTTGGTAATCACAATTAAACTCTGTGTCTTGAAAATTAATTTTTTCACTAAAAAAAAGCGCTGATTGAAACAAAATATATTTCGTCGCGTTCGATGCCTCTTCGTTGTTTAGCCCAAACTTTGATCTTCGAAAATTTGTGCTTACACCTTCAAAACTCGCTTCCGAAAAATCTATTTTATAGGCGTCAAATTCACAGGCTATAAAATTCACTCCAAACTGAAACTCACAGTTCTCAAAAGAAATATGTTTCAAAAATTCACAGCTCATAAAGGAGATCGATTTTTCAAACTTAGCATGCCTAAATGACGCTGAGAGGAACTCAATATGTATGAAATTAACAGGTCCACGAAAGACAAAATTGTCAAAATTTAGATTCTCAAATGAATTTTCCATCTCTTCATGTGGATCAATACTTAACCGCCATTGAGCGCAATTTTTATCCCATTCGTTCCAAGCATCCGCTCCTTTAGCAACTTGCTCAATAAATTCCTTAGTTGAAATAATTTTCTCTATTTCAGCAGTATTTGTCATCGGTTGCATTGAAACTGCCTACCCACCCATCTCAATCAATTGCGCCACTCTCAATGTGCCGCCTGCTTCGACGTAGGGGCAGGTTTTCGCCATCTCTAACGCGGCATCCAACGTATCTGCTTTTACGACTGAGAAGCCGCTCATGGCGTCAGGGAGGTTGTCATCGCTGATGCCTGCGGGGCTGACGAGTTTTGAGGGGCCGATGGGAGAGCCGGGATTTATCACAGCGTCACCAAGATTAGTGACCCAGTCTTTCCACTGCTGCATATGGGCAGCGCCTTCTTCTAGGGTCTCTGAGGTTTTGATTTCACCGTGATACGCAATGATATAGCTTGGCATGATGCAATTTCTCTTATTAGATTAGTTGCAACAAGATTATCACACGCGCCATAAGTGCGTAAGTTAAATTTTTTACGTTTGTGGAGTGTTTAAAACCGGTTTACTTGTCCGCTTTTGGGGGCGTTCCGTAAAGCGCATCAGCGCGGTGTTCAAAGGCGGCGATCATGCGCTGGACTGCTTCGTTGAACAGGACGCCGATGGTTTTCTGTAAAATGATGGATTTAAACTCGAAATCGACGAAGAAATCTATTTCGCAGCCGTCTGGATGGGGATTGAAAATCCAGTGATTATTCAGGTATTTAAACGGCCCATCCATATACTCCACGTCCACGCGCGGCGTGGCAGGGTCCAGTGTCACGCGGGACGTAAACCGTTCCCGGAACATTTTGAAGCCAATGACAAGGTCGGCCAAGATGAGAGTATCCGTCCGCTCCTTAATGCGGGCACCCACACACCACGGTAAAAATTCAGGGTAGTTCTCAACGCCAGCAACCAGAACGTATAATTGTTCCGGTGTGTATGGCAGGACCCTTTGTTCAGCATGTGTGGGCATTGGATACTCTTACTTTTAATCGACGTCGGTTACTTGGCAAGTTGCTTATCACGAGCCGCTTTTAATTTGGCAAAATCCTCACCCGCATGGTGACTTGATCTTGTGAGCGGTGATGAAGACACCATCAAGAAACCTTTGGCATAAGCTTGACGTTCAAACACATTAAACTGGTCCGGGGTTACGAAACGATCGATTGCGTGATGCTTCACTGTTGGTTGTAAATATTGGCCAACGGTTAGGAAATCAACTCCGGCAATGCGCATATCGTCCATGACTTGCGTCACTTCTTCATCGCTCTCCCCAAGGCCAACCATAAGGCCGGATTTGGTGAACATTGTGGGATCAAGTTCTTTCACCCGTTGCAGTAGGCGCATGGAATAGAAATAACGAGCGCCGAGTTTCACCGTTGGGTACAGCTTTGGCACCGTTTCCATATTGTGATTAAACACATCTGGTTTTGCGGCCACAACGATTTCTAGTGCGCCTTCTTTCTTTAAGAAGTCAGGCGTTAGGATTTCAATTGTTGTCTCTGGGTTAGCCTCGCGCACGGCCTTAATAACATCAGCAAAATGCTGCGCACCGCCATCATCCAGATCATCCCGGTCAACCGATGTAATGACCACATGCTTTAGGCCCATGGTTTTCACAGCTGTCGCCACATTAAAGGGCTCAAACGGATCCAGCGCTCCCGGCTTGCCCGTGGAAACATTACAAAACGTACAAGCGCGGGTACAAATCTCGCCCATGATCATCATGGTCGCATGTTTCTTGGACCAACATTCACCGATATTCGGGCAAGACGCTTCCTCGCACACAGTGGTGAGGTTCAATCCCCGCATCAATTCCCGCGTCTCGTTATATGTTTTCGAGACAGGGGCTTTCACCCGGATCCAAGACGGCTTTCGCTGGATCGGGTTATCGGGGCGTTTTGCCTTTTCTGGATGGCGAACGCGTACTGGTTTTTCAGCTGTATCAGTCATGTGGTACCAATCTACTAGAGCCTACCCTTACATATGGATAACACGTCCATAAGCATCAAGAACAGACTCGTGCATCATTTCAGAAAGTGTCGGATGCGGGAACACAGAATGCATGAGTTCCAGCTCTGTCGTTTCAAGGGTTTTAGCAATGCCATAACCTTGAATCAACTCTGTTACTTCTGCTCCTATCATATGTGCGCCGATTAGTTCACCGGTTTTTGCATCAAATATGGTTTTGATCATACCCTCAGTCTCGCCAAGTGCGATGGCCTTACCATTTCCGATGAACGGGAACTTACCAACTTTAATATCTCTGCCGGCTGTTTTTGCCGCCGCTTCCGTAAGCCCAACAGAGGCCACTTGCGGATGACAATACGTACAGCCGGGAATATTCTGGACGATCAACGGATGGACGTCTTTCTGACCTGCAAGCTTCTCAACACAAATGATCCCCTCGTGAGAGGCTTTATGCGCGAGCCACGGCGGGCCAGTTAAGTCGCCAATAGCATATACGCCGGGTTCAGCCGTCTGCGAGAAATAATCCACCTCAATATGAGTGCGATCAACTTTGATTTTCGTTCCTTCAAGGCCGATATTTTCAACGTTGCCAACAATACCAACAGCCATGATCACTCGATCAAACGTGCCAGTGGTGGTTTTGTCTTTCTTATCTTTGAAAGTAGCAGTGACGTCGGTCGCTGATTTTTTCAGCTCGGTCACTGTGGTGCCTTTCATTATTTTCATACCCTGCTTTTTAAATGACTTCTCAGCCATTGCAGAAATATCAGCATCCTCAACTGGCAGTACCCGATCCATCACCTCAACCACTGTAACTTCACTGCCCAAGGCATTGAAGAAACTGGCGAATTCAATACCAATTGCACCGGATCCTACAACAAGAAGACGCTTGGGCATTGTATCCGGCACAAGGGCTTCCCGGTAAGACCAGATGAATTTTCCATCAGGTTCCATTCCAGGCAAATTCCGCGCGCGCGCGCCGGTTGCCAAGATAATATGCTTTGCAGAAACGATCGATTTTTTACCGTCATCATCCACTTCAACTTTGCCGGTTCCAGCAAGTTTGCCGTGACCATTGATAACGGTGACTTTGTTTTTCTTCAAAAGCCCAGAGACACCGCCAGATAACTGCGCCGCCACTTGGCGAGACCGTTTAACCGTAGCCTCCAAATCAACAGTCGCACCATCAACTTTAATGCCAAACCCTGCGGCATGTTGAATGTTGCGGTAGATATCTGCCGTTCGCAAGAGCGCCTTCGTTGGAATACAGCCCCAATTGAGGCAAATACCACCGATATGCTCACGCTCAATCACTGCAGATTTAAGGCCAAGCTGAGAAGCTCTGATTGCAGCCACATAACCACCGGGGCCAGATCCGATAACAACAAGATCAAAATTTGTATCGCTCATATCCCGCCCCTTACAGCATCATGGTCAAAGGTTCTTCAATATAGCCTTTGAAATATTGCAACAATTCTGCACCAACAGATCCATCAATAACCCGATGATCACAGGACAACGTCACACTCATCACCGTTGCGATGGCAAGTGCGCCGTCTCTGACCACAGGCCGTTCAGCCCCAGCGCCAACTGCCAAAATTGCAGATTGCGGCGGATTAATAACCGCAGAGAATTCTTTGATGCCGAACATGCCAAGGTTGGAGATAGAGAAACATCCGCCTTGATATTCTTCAGGCATCAATTTGCCTTCCCGCGCTTTGCCAGCCAGCTCTTTCATCTCTCCTGAAATACTAGCGAGGCCTTTTTGGTCAGCCGCTTTCACTACAGGCGTAATCAAGCCGCCATCGATGGCAACTGCAACCGAAATATCAATATCCTTATATTGAAGGATCTTGTCGCCGCCCCAAATGGCATTTGCCGCTGGCAATTTCTTGAGTGCCAAGGCGCTTGCCCGGATGATGAAATCATTGACGGAGATTTTATACTCGTCTGATTTCGAATTTAGCTTTTTACGCATATCCAAAAGATTATCCAGCTCACATTCAACGGTGAGATAGAAATGCGGAATTGTTGTTTTAGATTCTGTCAAACGTTTCGCAATTGTTTTGCGCATTCCGTTGAGCGGGATTTCAATATGCTCCCCTGCGTGCGGAGGTGTTGTCCCAACCGGCAAAGCAGCTGCAGGAGCTGTCGCCGTTGGTGCCGCCGTTACCGGTGCCGTTGCTGCTCCGCCAGAGGCAATAAAACCTTCGACATCGGCTTTCACGACACGGCCACGCGGACCAGTGCCAGTAACGTTTGCAATATCAATATTTGAGTTTGATGCGACACGTCGTGCAAGTGGACTTGCAAACACACGGCCTGTTGCTGGTGCTGCACTTGGCGCAGGCGTTGCTGCTGCGGGTGCAGGAGCTACAGCGGGAGTGCCTGCTGCAGGTGCCGCAGCTGGTGCTGCGCCACCAACAGAGAACCCTTCAAGGGCGCTAGCATCTTCACCTTCTTCAAGCAAGATAGCGATCGGTGTGTTGACCGCCACGTTATCGGTATCTCCTGCAATCAGGATTTTTGCGATTATCCCCTCGTCCACGGCTTCCACTTCCATGGTCGCCTTATCTGTTTCGATTTCGGCGAGAACATCACCTGATGAGACTGCATCACCTTCTTTGACTTGCCAGTTGGCAAGCTTGCCTTCTGTCATGGTGGGTGACAAGGCTGGCATCGTTATCGTAATTGGCATCCCAATCTCCCCCTTATGATCTGTAGGTTACGGATTTAACCGCATCAATGACGTCCTGCACGTTCGGAAGCGCAAGTTTCTCCAAATTAGCCGCATATGGCATTGGAACATCTTTACCGGTAACACGGGTCACCGGTGCGTCGAGATAATCAAACGCCTTTTCCATGATTTGCGTACCAAGTTCCGCCCCGATACCATGTTGCGGCCACCCTTCTTCAACGGTGACGCAGCGGTTAGTTTTCCGAACCGACGCCAAAGCCGTATCCATATCAAGCGGCCGGATTGTGCGAAGATCAATTACTTCGGCATTAATGCCTTCTTCCGCGAGTTTTTCAGCAGCTTCCAAGGAATAACGCATACCCATGCCAAACGAAACGATTGTGACATCATCACCTTTGCGGGCTACCTTCGCTTTTCCAAGTGGGACCGTAAAGTCATCCATCACGGGCACGTCAAATGTCTGCCCGTAGAGCATTTCATTTTCGAGGAACACAACTGGATTTGGATTACGAATGGCTGATTTCAGTAACCCTTTTGCATCTGCGGCTGTGTGAGGTGCCACAACAATAAGCCCCGGTACATGTGCATACCAAGACGCATAACATTGCGAATGTTGTGCCCCCACACGAGACGCAGCACCATTAGGTCCCCGGAAAACGATTGGGCTTTCCATTTGACCACCCGACATATACCGAGTTTTCGCAGCAGAATTGACGATTTGGTCGATGGCCTGCATGGCAAAGTTAAATGTCATAAATTCAACAATGGGGCGAAGACCGTGGAAGGCTGCACCCACACCGATACCGGCAAAGCCATGCTCTGTAATTGGTGTATCAATAACCCGGCGGTTTCCAAACTCATCCAGCAGGCCTTGCGTTACTTTATAGGCACCTTGATATTCGGCAACCTCTTCGCCCATGACAAAGACACGATCGTCACTGCGCATTTCTTCGGCCATGGCATCGCGCAGGGCTTCGCGAACACTGGTCTTCACCATTTCTGTGCCTGCTGGGATTTCTCCGCTGGCATCATAGGCGTCCCCTGTGCTTTCAATGACAACCTGGCTTATAGTCGCCGCTTCCGCAGGGGCATCAGTTACTGGTGTAGATACACCGGCGCTGGCGCTGTAACCGTCTAGCGCTGATGCTTCTTCGCCTTCCTCAAGAAGGAGTGCGATGGGCGTATTCACAGCAACATTGTCGGTATCACCGTCAATGAGTATCCTACCAATAGTACCTTCATCCACGGCTTCAACTTCCATGGTGGCTTTGTCTGTTTCGATTTCAGCGAGGACGTCACCAGAGGCAACTGTATCCCCTTCACTAACCATCCAGCGGGCTAGTTTTCCTTCGGTCATTGTCGGCGACAGAGCCGGCATGAGAATCTCTGTAGGCATCAGAATTTCCTTTATCTCTTGTCTTGCTCTGTGAGTTAAATAACGATGTCAGTATATAGCTCGTCAGGATGCGGCTCGGGACTGTCCTGCGCAAACTGGACGGCTTCGGCAACGATCGCTTTTACGTCGCGATCGATCTCTTTCAGCTGGTCTTCGGTATATACTTTTTCGTTCAGAAGTTTTTCGCGAACACGCTCGATCGGATCACTTTCGGCGCGCTTCTTATTCACTTCTTCTTTGGATCGGTATTTAGCCGGATCTGACATGGAATGACCGCGATACCGATATGTTTTCATTTCCAGAATATATGGGCCTTTTCCACTTTTGGCCCATTCAACGGCTTTACGGCCAGCTTCGGCAACAGCAAAAACATCCATGCCGTCCACTTGTTCACCTGGTACATTGAAACTTTCACCGCGGCGGAAGAGTTCTGTTTGAGCAGACGCCCGCTTAACAGAAGTTCCCATGGCGTATTCGTTGTTTTCAATAACATAGACAACTGGAAGGCTCCAGAGTTCTGCCATATTGAAGCTCTCGTAGACTTGACCCTGATTAACAGTACCATCGCCCATATAACAAAGGGTCACATCACCGGTATTTTTGTATTTTTGACTAAATGCCAAACCTGTCCCCAAAGGAACGCAGGCACCTACAATTCCGTGACCGCCATAGAAATTCTTTTCCTTGGAGAACATGTGCATGGAGCCACCCTTGCCCTTAGAATAACCACCCTCACGGCCAGTTAATTCTGCCATCACACCTTTGGCTTCCATACCACATGCAAGCATATGTCCGTGATCACGGTAGGATGTTATAACGGCATCGGTCGCAGAAATGGTTGATTGCATACCCACAACAACGGCTTCTTGGCCAATATACAAGTGACAGAAACCTCCGATAAGTCCCATGCCATATATCTGACCAGCTTTTTCCTCAAAACGGCGGATAAGCAGCATGTCTCTATAATATTTCTTGATCTGGTCTTTATCGACCTTGGTGGTCTTGCGGCGAGTAGTAGAAGCTTTTCGCGCCATGATCTCTCCCTTGTACAACAATACTGCGCGTGGTCAGTTGTGACCGACAGTTGTGATTAACGTTGGTTTGAATGTGACGCTAAATTCGTTAATAAACAAGAAATTGTATTAAATTAATCAAATTATGGTTAAGCAAGTTAATATTGCTGCATTGCGACAAAAAATCACAGTGCTTCAGTTACCATTACGCTGGCGCAATTAAAGGATAAAAGTAAATGAAATTTGGAAATTTTTACAACTAATAGAGCGGCTACACAGAAACAATATGTCTAAAGTTACTCATGGAGCTGATTATTTGGTGTATATGACCACTTCATCCGGGTGGGCTAGACCAAGCACTTTTCGCGCTCTTTCCTCTAACATATCGAGATCTAGATTCTCAGGATTCATCAGCTGAACCCTTTTTTCTAACTTATTTTTTTCGAGTGTCGACAGTTGAAGCTCCGCATTTTGCACCTGCATTTCTTGCTGCAACTTCAAATAAGCGAAAAGACCACGATCACCTTCAATCAAGTGATAACTAAAATAACAAATTGCCAGCAGGCCAAAGGTTGGCCCGGCACTTGTTCTAATTCTTTTGCGTATTTCATAACTGAGATTCATAAGGGGAGTGAATCAAATTCGACTCGCCGGGTCAATATATTAATTGGTATATCACTCCAAATTCTCGATTTTTCTTTTCTCAAGAAACAATTCCAGCTGGTTCAAGCTTTCATCGGAGACTTTTCCAATCTGCATGCGATCAGAAAGACTATCATTTCCGTCAATTGCCAACCTTTCGATTTTACTGGCGAGCTTAGACAGCTTCGACAACCCGACATTAGCCGTCATCCCCCTAATTTCATGCGCAATTGATGTAATTCTCTCGTCTGAGACATCCGGCCTCATGATCTCTGGTAAAGTACGGGACAATGTGAGCATGACTGAATCCACCAACAAATTAAACTGTTCTCGTGGCAGTAGCTCTGTAAGTGGTGCCAGCGTCACAATATCAAGATATTCATCATTTGGATCTATATCCGATAATAAACTATTGGCTAAAAACGGATCTTTTCCACTCATTTTTTGAATTTTCAAGATCGCTTCTCGCAAATCAGCCCTGATAACCGGTTTGGTCAATGTATCTTGCATACCAACTGACAAATATCGCTCCACCTGTGATTTAAAGGCGTTTGCAGTCAAGGCAATGATGGGCAGGACGTTTGGATCAGGATAGACGCTTCGAATAGCTCTGGTGGCGTCCATACCATCCATGACAGGCATTTGAATATCCATCAACACCAAGTCAAACATAACCGGTCCCGCATTCCTTATCGCATCGACAGCCTCCAGTCCGTGACTGGCAACAACAACGGTATGTCCGTCTTGTTCCAACATTTCACAAATGATCATTTGGTTGACGCTGTTGTCCTCCGCAATGAGAATTTTCATGGGCAAAATTTCGATATCTTCAGCGGGCTGCTCGCCTGTTACCTCTGATTTCGTTATTTTTTGAACATCCACATTAAGAGCAAAAGTTGTTCCACGACCAATTGCACTTTCAACCGTTAGCTTTCCGTCCATTAACTCAGCCAGCTGTTTTGAAATACTAAGTCCTAAACCAGTCCCCAAACCTGATTTTCGCCCAGCTTCAGACTGATTAAATTCATCAAAAATCTCCAACTGTTCTTTTTCAGAGATCCCATAGCCGGTATCACTAACCTCGAAATTCAATTCGAGTATGTCATTACTTTGCTCTTGTATGCTCACGAGAATTTTTAGCGAACCTTCTTCTGTAAACTTTATGGCGTTTCCAATAAGATTGAACAGAATTTGCCGGATATGACTGTAGTCCCCAAATGCGATTTGATCTCCGTCTCCGATTATCTTGTAGTCAAAATTCAGGCCTTTTTTATCAGCTTGCGGTAAAAACATTTCGTACAGCTCATCTATCAAGCTCGAAATAACAAATTCTTCATCATGTGCTTCAGCAGCGCCTGCCTCAATCCGAGCAAAATCCAGAACCTGATTGATCAACGTCATTAAGAAATAACCAGATTGTTTCGCTATTTTCAATTTCGACCGTACATCCTCAGGGAGTTCCGGTTTATCAATAAGCTGCAAAACGCCCAAAACAGCATTTAGCGGTGTGCGAATTTCATGAGACATTGCGGCTAAAAATTTAGACTTAGCTTCATTTGCGTCATTGGCGATTTCTTCCGCCTTCTTCCTCTCCCGGATTTCCTGTTCTAAAACTATATTCGCATGCTGGACTTGCCGGCTCACTAAAGACGCCTTCAGCAGGTAGAATAACAAAAAGGAAAGTATCAGCGAGAATGTGATGATAATTCCAACGATAGAAGGATTGATATATGGTCCATCATGGACAAAAAATTGTGTTTTTGGTCGCAGTGAAACAACTAATTCATTTCCAGAAACGTCGATGACTGAATTTCCAACCCATTTCCCGTTCGCGTCTCCAACATAATTATCAGATTGGTATATGGTGTCTCCAGCCATCAGAACGGAAATGTCAAAATCACTTGCATTAAAGCTACTATCCACCAACGACGATAGCCATTCTTGAGTTTTGAAAACTGCCAGAATAAAGCCGTAGAATTCACCACCTGTATAAATTGGAAAATAGATTAAGATCCCTTTTCCGCCTTGGACCAAATTAATGGGCTTCGTAACTGAAACGGTTTTGAGATCTTTTGCATCGTTTAAAGATTTACGGCGCCGTTCTTCAAACCCCAGGTCCAAATTTACAGCCTTTTCATTTCCGGCAAGCGGGACAACCCAGCGGACGATAAAATCCCCATCCACCCACTCAATAGCTTGAAAACCAGGCCGATCATCCAAATAATTTGAAACATCAGCTTCAAATTCTCTTTGAGGGGTACCGCCCGTAATTTTCCACCTAGAAACGATCCTCTGAATATCAGAAACCCGTTTATTTATGTCATTTTCGATGATTGTTGTAAGGACACCGCTTTCATATTGCAGCGTCGAGCGTAGTTCTTTTCCGCGGCTTTCAGATAGAACGTCCCATGTGAACCATGCGATAAAACATCCTATTACGAATGTTAATACGGGGAGGGCCCTACGGAACTTCTGAGAAGCTATTGGCGAAGCCATTATCGCGCCTTCCTTCTTTCAGTATTTCTTAATACCACAGTTATCTACTATAACTTATAGATTAGGAATTACTAAATCATTAAAACAACCCTCCCGATCTACTAATTAGCGTTCTAGACATAAAAAAAGGGCGGATATAAATCCGCCCTAACTCGACTTCTTAACCGACGAGATTTTACTTCAAAATCGATCGTCCAGCATACTCTGCTGCGTCGCCTAACTCTTCCTCAATGCGGATGAGCTGGTTATATTTTGCGAGCCTGTCAGAACGTGCCAGGCTTCCTGTTTTAATTTGTCCGCAATTAGTAGCAACAGCCAGATCAGCAATGGTTGCATCTTCTGTTTCACCAGAACGATGAGACATGACTGCTGTGTATCCGGCTTTATGCGCCATTTCAACGGCTTGCATGGTTTCCGTCAGTGTGCCGATCTGGTTCACTTTTACGAGGATCGAGTTTGCAACACCTTGGCTGATGCCATCCGCAAGGCGTGCAGGGTTTGTGACGAACAAATCGTCACCGACGAGTTGGATCTTATCTCCCAGTTTTTCTGTTAAGAGTTTCCAACCAGCCCAGTCATCTTCGGACATACCATCTTCGATAGAGATGATTGGATAATCTTCAACAAGTTTTGCGTAATATTCAACCATTTGCTCTGACGATAATTCTTTGCCTTCACCTTTAAGATGATATTTCCCGTCAGAGTAGAATTCAGTAGAAGCTGAATCCAGTGCCAGGTAAATATCTTCACCCGGTTTAAATCCCGCGGCTTTAATGGATTCCATAATAAAATCGAGCGCATCGCGGGTGCCGCCGATATTGGGAGCAAATCCACCTTCATCGCCGACGTTCGTGTTATGGCCAGCATCACTGAGTTTCTTTTTCAGCGTATGAAATACTTCTGCGCCCATTTGCACCGCTTCCCGAATACTACCGGCAGAGACAGGCATAATCATGAACTCTTGAATATCAATTGGGTTATCAGCATGCTCGCCGCCGTTGATGATATTCATCATCGGAACTGGCAAGATACGTGCTGACGAGCCACCAACATAACGATACAGCGGAAGGTTCGCATCAATGGCAGATGCTTTTGCGATGGCCATACTAACGCCCAAAATTGCGTTAGCGCCTAGGCGGCTTTTGTTATCTGTGCCATCCAGCTTCATCATAATCCGGTCAATGGCAATCTGATTTTCAGCTTCCATTCCAGAGATGGTATCGAAAATTTCACCATTTACCGCTTCGACGGCTTTGAGAACGCCTTTACCTTTATAACGATCCCCGCCATCGCGCAGTTCTACCGCTTCATGAGCACCTGTTGAGGCACCAGAGGGGACAGCTGCGCGACCAAACGCGCCAGTTTCCAAAACCACATCAACTTCAACAGTTGGGTTTCCACGGCTATCCAGAATTTCCCGGCCGATAATGTCAAGAATTGCGCTCATAGTAAAAGTTCCTGTCGTCAGAATTTTGGAATTAGATCACAAAGGTTTAGAGGGATTTAGCGATTTTATCAAACGCCTGTAGATTAGAAAGAAGAGCTTCCATCTGATCGATGGGAACCATGTTTGGGCCATCAGATGGTGCATTATCTGGATCTTCATGTGTTTCCATAAAGACCATAGCAACCCCGACAGCTACCGCAGCTCGTGCCAGAACAGGAACAAACTCCCGTTGGCCGCCAGATGTGGCGCCCTGGCCGCCCGGTTGCTGTACCGAATGGGTCGCATCAAACACAACAGGATACCCTGTTTCTGCCATTGTCGGCAAACCACGCATATCACTGACGAGAGTGTTATATCCAAAACTGGTTCCGCGATCTGTCAGAAGGATGTTCTCGTTGCCGCTTTCAGACAATTTATTTGCGACATTTTTCATGTCCCAAGGCGCTAAGAATTGCCCTTTTTTGACATTCACGACCTTACCGGTTTTTGCGGCAGCCACTAACAAGTTCGTTTGGCGGCATAAATAGGCTGGTATTTGAAGAACATCAACCACCGCAGCGGCTTCTGCACATTGTTCTGCTTCATGGACATCCGTCAGAACCGGAATACCAAATTCAGATTTTATTTTTTCAAACACTGGAAGCGCCGCATCCATGCCCATACCGCGCTTCGTATGAATTGACGTCCGATTGGCTTTATCGAAAGAGGTTTTATAGACAAGCCCCATGCCAAGCCGGGTCGTCATCTCAACCAGCTTCCCCGCTATATCCATGGCATGATCTTCACTTTCCATCTGACAAGGGCCAGCGATAAGTGACAAAGGAAGATCATTACCGACTTCGAAGTTGCCGATTTTGACATGGACATGTGCGGTCATTTTATTTCCAATATGCGGGTCGTAATTATACCAGTCGCGATTGATCCAATGCAGCTTTTACAAAGCTTTCAAAAAGAGGATGCGGATCGAACGGTTTCGATTTTAATTCAGGGTGGAATTGAACGCCAATAAACCAAGGATGATCTGGAATTTCCACAATTTCCGGTAAACCTCCGTCTGGAGAGAGACCTGAGAATTTGTATCCCACCTTCTCTAAGGCATCTTTATAGGCGATGTTGACTTCATAGCGATGACGATGACGTTCGTGAACCAACTCTTCACCGTATATCTCACGGGCTTTTGTACCTTCGAGCAACGTGCAAGGATAAGCACCTACACGCATGGTACCGCCCATATCACCATCTTCAGATCTGGTTTCTTTTGAATTTCCGCGGGCCCATTCCGTCATCAGTCCAACAACGTTGGGATTGGAATTTCCAAATTCAGATGTTCCGGCATTATCAAGGCCTACCAAATTACGGCAACCTTCGATAACAGCCATTTGCATGCCATAACAAATTCCAAAATACGGAATATTGTTTTCACGGGCGTAACGGGCAGCTTTGATTTTGCCTTCCGCGCCACGTTCACCAAAACCACCTGGAACCAAAATTGCGTGCGTATTCTTAAACCGCTCGGTTAATTGACTTTCGTCTTTTTCAAAGAGTTCAGATTCTACCCAGTCAATATTCACTTTCACTCTGTTGGCAATGCCACCATGTGCAAGGGATTCAGTTAGTGATTTATAGGCATCCTGAAGTTTGATGTATTTTCCAACAACGGCAATATTCACCTGACCTTCGGGATTAAGAACCCGGTCAACGATATCTTCCCATTTACTAAGATCCGGCTGTGGCGCGCCATTAAGGCCAAATGCGTCCAATACAGCCGTATCGAGGCCTTCAGCATGATAACTGAGAGGCACTTCGTAGATTGTGCGAACATCAAGCCCCTGAATAACCGCTTTTGCAGGAACATTACAGAACTGGCCAATTTTCGCCAATTGCCCTGCGGGAATAGGATGCTCACTTCGGCAGAGGAGGATGTTTGGCTGAATACCAATTGATTGCAATTCTTTTACAGAATGCTGCGTTGGTTTCGTTTTCAATTCACCCGCGGCTGCAATATAGGGAACAAGTGTCAGATGCATAAAAATGGCATCTTGACCTAGCTCGTTACCCAATTGTCGAATGGCTTCAAGGAAAGGGAGGCTTTCAATATCGCCAACTGTTCCACCAATTTCCACAAGAACGAAATCTTCATCGTCAATATTCGCCGTGGCGAAATCTTTAATTGCATTGGTAATATGTGGGATAACCTGAACAGTACCGCCCAAATAATCGCCGCGACGTTCTTTGCGAATAACCGTCTGGTAAATTCGGCCAGTGGTGACGTTATCTGTCTGCTTAGAGGCAACACCAGTGAAGCGTTCATAATGGCCAAGATCAAGGTCTGTTTCTGCCCCATCATCGGTGACATAGCATTCCCCGTGCTCGTAGGGGTTCATTGTTCCTGGATCAACATTGATGTAGGGGTCCAGCTTGCGCATCCTGACTTTATAGCCACGAGCTTGCAACAAGGCAGCAACAGATGCCCCGGCAAGACCTTTGCCAAGTGAGGACACCACACCACCGGTAAC
>CAJXWA010000073.1 GCA_913062525.1 uncultured Alphaproteobacteria bacterium
CAATATGCTTAGTATTGCCCAACAATGGTACATCATGCGGCGTATGGGTGTTCCGGTGAACAACTAAACAATTAAAGGTCTACCAGATCAATGACCGATCAAGACGATATCAAAAAAGCAGAGGCGGCCTTCATTGAGGAGGGCCGCCTCCTTTTTGCAAAAGAATGCGAATTTGTTGCAGGCGCAGCCACGTTAGACATGTTGCCAGATTTACCGTTAAACGAGATCGCCTTTGCAGGACGATCAAACGTTGGGAAGTCGAGCCTGATTAACGCCCTGACCAACCGCAACACATTGGCAAGGACGTCCAACACACCAGGACGGACGCAACAGATCAATTTCTTTGAGCTGGGCGGAAGCATGTCCCTTGTGGATTTACCGGGCCATGGATATGCGAAAGCATCAAAGACAAAGATCCAAGCCTGGACCGATCTGGTCAATACATACCTTAAAGGCCGAGCTAAGTTACGACGGGTATGCCTATTGATAGACAGCCGCCATGGCTTGAAAGATGTTGACCGTGAACTTATGTCCATGCTGGATGTTGCTGCGGTGAACTATCAGATTATCCTGACGAAGACAGATAAATCTAATCCAGATGAATTAAAATCCGTTATTGAGAAAACAGAAAACGAACTCTCCAAGCGGCCAGCCGCTCACCCGGAAGTATTTCTGACCAGTTCCATGAAGGGAATTGGTATTGAAACTCTCCGCGCGGAACTGGCTTCACTAGCAGAGTAATAGGGACACGAAAGATGGGCGATAATCAGATGACAGTTGCAGAACAACTGAAAAAGGCAAAAATTTTGTCTGAAGCGCTTCCCTATATGCACCAGTTCGCTGGTCAGACTTTCGTCATTAAATACGGCGGCCATGCAATGGGTGACAAATCACTTGCAGAAGATTTTGCAAGAGATGTCGCTCTCTTAAAGCAAGTGGGTATTAATCCCATCATCGTGCATGGCGGCGGTCCGCAAATTGGCGAAATGCTGGAACGGTTAAAAATCAAAAGTGAGTTCGTAGATGGCCTTCGGGTCACGGACCGGGCAACTGTTGAAATTGCTGAAATGGTTCTTTCCGGCTCGCTCAACAAAAACATCGTCATGGAAATCAACGCGGCTGGTGGCTTAGCCGTCGGTCTATCGGGTAAAGATGGCAATCTCATCGAAGTTCAAAAACTGACCCGGACCAAGCGCGATCCTGATAGCAATATCGAAAGGATATTGGACCTTGGTTTTGTGGGAGAACCGTCCCAGATCAATCCCGAAATTCTTCAAAGTTTTGAAGAGATAGATGTCATTCCGGTCATCGCACCAATTGGCGTTGGACCAAAAGGCCAAACGTTCAACATCAACGCTGATACGGCCGCGGGTCACATCGCGGCAGCTATTGGCGCGAACAAATTGATTATGATGACTGACGTTGAAGGTGTGCTCGATAAGCAAAAGAAGCTGATTAACAAACTCACTCCAAAAGATGTAGAAGTTCTTCAGTCTGACGGCACTATTGTCGGCGGCATGATCCCCAAATTGGAAACATGCTTATTTGCCCTAGAAAACGGCGTCGATGCGGCTCACGTTCTTGATGGCCGTATTCCACATGTTTTGTTGCTGGAAACTTTCACAGAGCATGGCATTGGCACCATGATCCACCACAAACATACAGACTAGTCTTCCGAAAAGAACGACAGCTGCCAGTCCATATCCTTCTCATCGAATGGATATTCAACACCATCACGAGCATTGACGACTTCGCGCGGTGGAACATGAGCAATTTCTGTTTGCATCTTAATCGCAAGTCGCATGCTCAGGCCTGCCTTCCAACACAGCGCTGTCACAACTTTGGCTTTTCTTGAGTTCAAAATCGCCCTGACGGTTCCAGGGTTTAGCCCTGTCATTAGACCAAGCCCCATTTGAACAAAAATAAGTTCGCGGTTGGTTACAGCCTCAAGCATTGTTTCTTCATTAAGCCGGCCGGAAGACCACATTTTTTTCGCCCGTTTTTCAGCTTTAATATCTTCTTCGCCTGAAAGGCTATCACCATCTTCAATTCGATCGCGGACTTTTTTCTTCAATTCGTTTTCAATATCGGGGGATAGACTGTTTTTCTCCACCAGCTTTTCGACAAGAGACGCTGCGACAAACCCCGCAATCCGTCGCATTGCTCTTATCGATAAATCAACTCGCATGACCAGCGGTTCATGAAGGGCTTCTATTCCTTCCGCCTGATTAATCATTTGATCCAACGTTTCCTCGCGCACCCTTGCTGATTTGTTAGTCAACAAAGCCGCTACAGCAGGAATATCAAGTGACGCGGCAACCGCATCTGATACGTCTTCAGCCAGATTATCACGACGTGCAATGGCAGGAAGTGCGCCCGCAACGACACCACTTGCGATAATTTCCAGCAGGTCCGTCTCCGACAGCAGTGGTGAGTATTCTAAGACAGGGCTTGCAACTATTTCTTCCGCATCTTTTGCCAAAGCCATAATCACATGCTTTGGAGCAATCAGGCTTTCTTTCAATGATTCCGATAATATGGCCCGAATAGCAGGCAGTTGGTCTTCCGCAAGAACTTCAAGAACTTCTATTGTCTGCTCTCTAATTTGAAGGGCTTCGTCACCGGAGAGACTGGGCAGCAGTTTACAAATTTTTCGGGCGAGTTCCGAACGAACATCCGTATCTTTATCGCGAGCAAGAATACTATTTGCTTGATGCGGCGTATTTTCATTTTTCGCGACAACTTTGCGAACCTCCGGCGAACTGTCTTCAGTTAGATAATAAAGCACTTCAGCCTTCGCTGACGGATTAGCCGCCAGTTTTTTCCGGTCTTTCATTTTGTTGCTCTTTGCGAGCAACTTACTATCTTCGTAACTAATTTCCTTGGCCTTCCCCAGACCGAACAACTTCCCTAATATCATTTACCCGCTTCCTTGTTTCCGTCATTATCCGATGTTGCCACATCACCTGCTATCGAATATGTCCCTTTACCTTTGGCTTTGACCACATACATCGCCGCATCTGCGTCGGCGAGTAATCGCTCCAAACTTTCGTCTTTTTGTCCGGTTGCCCCGGCAATCCCTATTGAGAAGCTCAAACACGGATCAGTAACCTCAAGCTTCTCCGACATTGTCTTGCAATAAACTTGAAGTTCTTCCGCTTTTTCAATGGCCTCATGGGGCGGTATATCTTCTAACCACATTGCAAATTCATCTCCGCCCAATCTGGAAACAAGATCCCCAACACGGCTATTTTCTTTCAGCAACTGACTAACCCCCTTCAAGACATCATCGCCTTTTTCATGGCCGAAGCGGTCGTTGACGGGTTTAAAGTTATCCAAATCAATATAGAAAAGCGCATTTGGTTTTTTGGACCGTTTTCCATGGGCCACACGTTTTGACACATCTTCATGGAAAGCCCGGCGATTAAGTAATCCGCTCAATTCATCGGTTCGGGAAAGTTTCACTAATTCCTCGCGGGCTTTTATTTGGATCAAAGCCACGCCCAAATGATCACTCAATAAATGCAGCAGATGTGCTTCATCTTTTTCAATTTCGATTGCTTCTTTTCGGCGAACGACCGCAACAACACCATCAATTTTGTTTTTGGAAAAGATGGGACTTAAAAAGACACGCCAGTCATCCCAATCAAGTGTGGAGAGTTCGTATTCTCCGCCGCCCTTTTTCTCGCGTTCAGCAAACCATTTGAACAATTGGTCTTCAATCTGATCTTCAGTTGCTGAATTGAAGGCAACCTCTAAAACGCCACCTGTATTTTTACGGGCGATCCAAATTCGCGTACTATTTAGGGCATCACAAGCCCCTTCGCCTGCGATTTGAAAGAGTTTTTTTGGGTCAACTTCTGTCCGCATAGCATCCACAACAGCGGCCAACATCTCTTCTTGCGAAGCGAGTCTATCTAAATGTGTTTGCTGCGCCATTTCCTCTGTTATGTCTCGTCCTGCACCGCGATTACCCGTGTGGATACCGGCGTCATCAAACACTGGAATAGACGTAACACTCATACATGCCAAAGCTTTCGATTTATCCCGAAGCCACACAATTTGATCGGAAATTGGGCTCGTCGTGTAAAAAGGGTTTTCGGCGGTCCCGTCAGTATCTTCTGAATGCCCGAGGATCAGTCCTTTGGCGGCAATTCCGTCCAGTTCTGCTGCCCGGTAACCGATGGCACCGCGCGGCGATACATATCGAAAACGTCCTTTTTCATCTGTTTCCCAAACAAACTCGGCGGTGCAAGTGACCAGATCTTTAAAAAGCTGGCGAGAAGCAATGAGGGCGTTGGTCAAATTGCGCTGCAACGTGACGTTTCTTGCTGTTACTAGCACATTCCCCCTCACTTCTTCTAAAGGAAGGAAGGTCAAATCGTATATTTCAGTTTCGGCACCAACAACTTCGAATGTTGCCGTTTGGTGGGCAGGACCCTTTTCAGAGTAACCTTTTTGGAGGGCTTCAGCAAAGCCGCTATCGTGTTGAACTTCAAGTGATGACACCAAATGCTCGGCGGGGGTATTAAAATGCAACACCGCCAAATCGGCGGCCAGAATGAACGCCGGGCCTGGGAACTCATCCAACAGTTGCTCTTGGCGAATACGCAGTTGTCCAAGGGTCTCGTCATGACCCTTTCCCCATTTACTAAACGATGATATTTGAGAGCGAAACAAGCCCATTTTAGTCACTTTTTTTAACGGCGCGAAAGGCGTCCGGTTCAATTTAGAGTATGAGAATAGCGGCCTTAACTTAACAGCCCCTTAAAGCAAATTGAGCTTGCTCCATTTAATGAAAAAACACTTGCGACATAGGTCACAAAGAGCATAATTCGCGTATGGAAAAAAATGAATTATGGTCAAGTTTCGAAGATGTGGATGTTTGGATTTTCGACTTAGACAACACACTCTACCCCTCTCACTGCGATCTATTCTCCCAAATGGATGTTCGAATGGGGGAATTTGTCTCCTCCTACCTTCAAGTCGAATATGTAGAAGCGAAGGCTTTACAAAAGAAGTACTTCGCTGAATATGGGACAACTCTCAGAGGACTTATGGAGTTGCATGGGCTTGATCCAAAAGAGTATTTGCAGTTTGTCCATGATATTGACATCAGTCATATTAAGCCTGACGAAAAATTGAATACTGCTCTTGGGAGATTGGAGGGCCGTAAAATTATTTTCACAAATGCCTCTGAAGCACATGCGCAAAACATATCGACGCAATTGGGAATTGAGCATCATTTTGAGGCCGTCTTTGATATCTACCAATCGGACTTCATTCCAAAGCCGGAAATGTCTGTTTATAAAAAACTGCTGATCGATCTGGACATTGATCCTAAAAAAGCCGTTTTCTTCGAAGATATGGCAAAGAATTTATTGCCCGCGCATGAGCTTGGCATGCGAACGGTATGGATACCCAACGAAGCCCATTGGTCTCACGAACAGTCTTCTGGAGACCATATCCACCATGTGGTTGACGATTTATCTGACTGGCTTCATGAACTCACTTCGAACAAGCCTATAGACTAATTTGCAGAAGGTTTCGCAACTTGTTGACTTACGGCCCGGCGGCGGTATGTTTTCACAACAGATTTCCACTCTTTTTTGAGGAATAATTATGAGTTTAGCTGATTTGCAGCCGGTTATTGACGCGGCTTGGGACAATAGGGACAATATCTCCCCGTCCACAACGGGTGAAGCAAGAGAAGCGGTAAATGACGCTCTCAACGCTCTTGATACTGGCGCAGCACGTGTTGCTGAGAAAACAGCCGACGGCTGGCATGTTAATCAATGGCTTAAAAAGGCCGTATTATTATCCTTCCGTTTAAACGATATGGAAATGATCACTGGTGGCCCCGGCTCCAACACAAACTGGTGGGATAAAGTTCCAAGTAAATTCGAAGGCTGGAGTGCTGATCAATTCAAAACAGCTGGCTTCCGTGCTGTACCAGGCGCCATTGTTCGCCGCAGTGCATATATTGCACCAAGCGTTGTTCTCATGCCAAGTTTCGTAAATCTTGGCGCGTTTGTTGACACTGGTACCATGGTTGATACATGGGTTACTGTTGGATCATGCGCACAGATTGGTAAAAACGTTCACCTATCAGGCGGCGTTGGTATTGGCGGCGTACTTGAGCCTTTGCAGGCCGGTCCGGTTATTATTGAAGATAACTGCTTTATTGGTGCCCGTTCTGAAGTGGTTGAAGGCGTTATTGTTGAAACTGGCGCGGTTCTGTCAATGGGTGTGTTCATTAGCGCCTCCACAAAAATAATCAATCGCGATACTGGTGAAGTCCACATCGGTCGTGTTCCTGCATACTCCGTTGTTGTACCGGGTAGCCTGCCAGGCAAACCCCTTCCAGACGGCACACCGGGCCCAAGCCTGTACTGCGCCGTTATTGTGAAAACAGTTGATGCGCAAACACGCTCCAAAACATCTATCAATGATTTGCTCCGCGATTAAGGCTGCAGAGCAATCATCCTAATTTGAGGCCTGCACATCAGCTGCGGGCCTCTTTTTTTTTGTTTTCTCGGTAAACCATATACAGGCCACTTGCCGCAATAAGTGCTGTTCCCACCCAAACGTTAAGGCCGGGAATTTCATCATAGAAAATAATTCCCAGCAACACCGCCCAGATAAGTCCCGTATATTCAAACGGTGTGATAACACCAACTTCCCCAATGGTGAATGCTTTTACGATACAAAAATTCCCCCCCAGAGATAACAGTGCCATCAGGCCAATGGCGGCGAGATCTTCAAAAGGAATAGGCTGCCAATAATAATAGGCGCCCGCAGAGCTGAAAATAATGGTCCAGAAGGTCACATAAAATACGATCGTAAATGTGTGATCCGTTTGACCAAGCGACCGGCTCGCCAACATCAAGAAACAATATGAAAGACTTCCCGCAAGCACGATAAGCACGGTTGCGTTGAAGCCGTCACTCGTTGGTTGGGCCACATATAGGACGCCGCAGAATCCTACCAAAATTGCGCCCCAACGATGAATACCCACCTTTTCCTTAAACAGCGGTACCGATAAGGCCGTCATAATGAAAGGAGAGACGAAAAAGATAACAGTCGTTTCTGCAAGAGGCATTGATGCTAGTGCGGTAAAAAAACAAAAAGGTGCAAGGAAGCCAAAAAAGCCCCGGACTCCATGGAGTTTGAATTTTGAGGTACGCAAAAGCATCAGCCCCCCCATAAAGGGCATAAGCAGACTTAAAATGACGAAATTGATACTTCCGCGAACGAATAAGATTTGAAATACAGAATAGTCTGCCGTGACTAGGCTTTTGGCAACAGCATCCATACTCGCCAACATGAAGATGGCAATTACAATATAAATAATACCAGCAAGGTTTCTATCCTGAACGCCAAAAGGACCAGTCATAACGCAAAAACTCACACAAGAAAATTCAGACGGGGAAATTCAAGGCAGGAACGCCTTTAAAAGAAACGTATCATTTACCTCGCAGATCCCATCTGTCAACAACGATTAGCATTTCTTCAACGTATGCCCATTGACCCAATCGATTTGCGCAGGTACATCTCACTGATGAGTTATATGAACGAACTAGATGTTATTGAGCTTACGCAGGAGCTGATGCGCTGCCCGAGCGTCACGCCCCACGATGCTGGAGCCTTATCCGTATTACAAACCGTGTTGGAGACAATCGGTTTTGAATGCACCCGATTGACCTTTTCCGACGACAACACGCCGGATGTAGAAAATTTATATGCACGATACGGAACGCAAGCTCCAAATTTTTGCTTTGCTGGGCACACCGACGTTGTTCCGCCAGGAGATCTAAATTCCTGGAGCGTAGACCCATTTGACTCAATCATCAAAGACGGCATGTTATTTGGCCGGGGTGCCGCAGATATGAAAGCAGCCGTTGCTTGCTTTGCTGTATCTGCGCAACGCTTAATAAAGGCTCGTGGGGGTAACCTAAACGGATCCATCAGTCTTCTAATTACGGGAGATGAAGAAGGTCCTGCCATCAATGGCACCCGAAAAGTCCTCGAATGGATGTCTTCGCAAGGGGAGCATATTGATCACTGCGTTGTAGGGGAGCCAACCAACCCTAATCAGCTTGGCGATATGGTGAAAATTGGTCGCCGGGGCTCTTTTACAGGGTTTTTGACAGTAAATGGGAATGAAGGTCACGCGGCCTACCCACATTTAGCCGACAACCCAATTCCCCATTTAGTTGCGCTAATGTCAGAACTGGATGCAATGCAGCTCGATGATGGCAGCGAACATTTCCAGCCGAGTAATCTTGAGTTTACAACAGTTGATGTGGGAAATCCCGCAACAAATGTTATTCCGCCCGTTGCCCGTGCAACATTTAACATCCGCTTTAATACGCATCATTCGCTTGATGCCCTTGATACCAAAATTCGAGAGTTGCTTGATAGCGTCGCGGCAAGCCGGGGCGCAAATTATGATCTGAGAGTCTTGAAAAATTCTGAGCCATTCCTAACGCCAGAAGGTGATTTCAGTCATTTGGTTGCCGGTTCAATTGAAAAGCATTTGGGTCGCCGCCCGGAAATGTCCACAACTGGCGGCACGTCTGACGCCCGTTACATTAAAAATTATAGCCCTGTTGTTGAATTTGGTCTTGTTGGTCAAACAATGCATAAAGCCGATGAATGTGTCGCACTCGAAGACATTCATTCGTTAGCTGACATTTATACAAGTATTCTTGAAGGGTATTTTAAAGACTAAATATGGCAAGTATCAGAGAAATCACAGGATCTATCTACGGCTGTTACCGCCTTGCGCTAAAAGACAACGATGCGCTTTCCCAGTTCAATCTGACAGCCAGTGGATTCTGGACGTCCTTTTCAGCCATGTTCCTGAGCCTAATTGTGATCCTGCTGCAAAAAAGCATCGAATTCAAACTCGCAGCTGCCGACGTCAACTATATGCAGTTTATTTTCCTGTTTGGACTGGCTGTCATCATTTCCTGGACTTGCTATCTTGTCGCCATGGGTGTCCTGTCAAAATACTTGGATTTTTCCGCGAAATTCAGCACTTTCGCTATTGTCTACAACTGGAGCCAACTTGCGATTATCGCTGTCTGGTTCGTGTTAGCGATCATTGTGACTGGCCTTATGGGCCCAGTGGCCGCGGGTGTCATCGGCTTGTTCTTTATTGGGGCCAGCTATCTTTATCTTTGGCACATCCTTGTGGTGACATTACAAGTGACCTCCATTGTCGCCGCCGCTATGGCATTTTTGGAGTTTCTAATTGCCATCCTTATTCATCAGGCACTTCTTAGTCTGTTGGTTCAAGCGCCACTAGCCCAGTAATTCCTCCAACGGGTAGCCGGAGAATTTCTTGTTCTCCGTCATGACCACATGTGTTTTGACATTCACTACATTGGCACCAGAATTGAGCAGCATCTCATTCACCTCATGATACCGCTCCATATCAGCACAAACGATCCGTAGAATAAAATCACAACCGCCACTCACCGTATCGCATTGAACGATTTCTGGCAGGCCATCTGCAAAATTTTCAAATATTCTAAAATCTTGAGGCCGATGGCTTTCAAGAGAAACCATAGCAATACAGGTAATATACCGGCACAGGCGATCCAGATTAATTTGCCCTATAAATTGTCCTAAACAGCCATCTACCTCTAGTTTTCGCACACGAGCGAGGCAGGAGCTTGGCGACAAATTCACCGTCTCCGCAAGTTCCTGATTGGTTATGCGACCGGCGGACTGCAACACCGAAAGAATATTCTGATCAATTCTATCTAAGTTGCGTTTTTCCTTCATATTCGAGGCCTCATTTCCGTAAAATCACTTTCTCTATCTATTCCAAATACCTACCAACCCTCTTAAAAGCAAGGTATTTGACTTATTTACACAACTCTCTACCTAAATAGGGTAGGAGAAATTTCTGCGCAGAATTTTATTCTGCAATCGATAATATATGTGCAGATAATTCGCTAAACAGCATCTAAATCGATAGCTCATTTTTTCGATCACTTGATATCCTTTGGATTAAATTTAACCGATCTAATCAACGGAGATACCATGTCCAGCTCAGCACTCATGGCCACTTACTCACCCCCTGACATTCTATTTGAACGCGGGGATGGGGCTTATTTGATGACGCAAGATGGTGATAAATATCTGGATTTCATAACAGGTATCGCCGTCAGCGCGTTTGGACACAATCACCCTCACTTGGTGGCTGCCTTAATAGATCAAGCTGGAAAATACTGGCATAGCTCCAATATGTTTCGCATTGAAAGCGCTGAAATCCTCGCGGAGAGACTGACCAAACATACATTCGCCGACCGCGCCTATTTTGCAAATTCCGGCGGAGAGGCTGTTGAAGCGGGTTTGAAAATGATGCGGCGGTATCATTTTGATGCTGGCGACACCAAACGAACTCGCATTATTGGAATGAAAAACTCTTTTCATGGTCGAACCATCGCCACGGTTGCTGCTGCGGGTAACCCCGCACATGTAAAAGGCTTCTTCGAAGGAGATTTGGGATTTGATCATGTCAGCTATGGAGACATAGATGCCCTCCGCGCAGCCATTACCGATGAGACCGCAGGTGTTATCCTGGAGCCGGTACAAGGCGAAGGCGGTGTTTTGCCGGCACCGGAAGGATACATGAACGCGGTTCGTAAGCTATGCGACGAAACTGGAATTTTGTTTATGGTCGATGAAATACAGTGTGGCATGGGCCGAACTGGCAAATTATTTGCCTATGAATGGTCCGATATTGAGCCTGATATTCTTGCTGCAGCCAAAGGCCTTGGCGGCGGCTTCCCTATTGGTGCCTGCCTTGCCACTGAGAAAGTGGCAGCCTGTATGGTTGTTGGCACTCACGGCTCTACGTTCGGTGGTAATCCACTAGCAACACGTGTTGGGAATGCTGTTCTGGATTTGGTTCTGGAAGATGGCTTGCTTGATCAGGTGTGCCGTCACAGCGAAACCTTGAAATCAGGCTTGCAAGATCTTGTGGACCTGCACCCAGACAAGCTGACAGCCGTGCAAGGGCTTGGACTTATGGTTGGTATAAAATGCAAAGTTCCAAACGTAGATCTGCTGGTGAAATTACGCGACAACAAACTTCTTACCGGCCGTGCGGGAACAGATGTCTTGCGCCTTCTGCCCCCTTTAAATTTAACCGATGCCCATATTGATGAAGCCCTTGGTATTCTGAATAAAACACTTAAAAATTGGTAGGGAACTAAACATGTCCCTTCCTTCATTCATTAACTGGATTGATGATCAACAATCGCACATGGTTCAAACCACGCGCGATTGGTCCAACATCAATTCAGGTTCGCATAATTTGGCTGGCCTATCACATATGGCCAAAACCTTGACAGTTGCTTTTGCGCCAACTGGCGGGGAAGTTGAAATCCTCGCCTCTGATCCTATGGAGATTACCGATGGCTATGGTGATATTTCAAAAATCGAGTTGGGGCCCATTTTACGTATAACCAAACGCCCTCACGCAAATAGACGGGTCCTTCTTTGCGGTCATATGGACACTGTCTTTGGACAAGACCATCCTTTCCAAGTTTGCCGCGCGCCAAAGGACGGTGAAATGCACGGCCCGGGAACCGCCGATATGAAGGGCGGAATAATGGTGATGTTGATGGCTCTTCTGGCTTTCGAGAAAAGCTCTGAATGTGCGAACCTTGGATGGCAAGTCGTCATAAACTCGGATGAAGAAATCGGATCTTTTGGATCCGCACGTGTTTTAAAAGAAGCCGCGGTCGCAGCCCATGCCGGAATGCTTTACGAGCCATCTATGCCGGATGGAACTCTAGCTGGCGCCAGAAAAGGCAGCGGTAATTTCACCGTGACAGTTAAAGGGCGTGCAGCCCATGCAGGCCGGGAGCATCATCTTGGCCGAAATGCCATAGCAGCAACGGCCCAGATAATCTCGTTCCTTGATGGTCTCTCTGGAAAACGTCAAGGGTTCACTGTTAATGTCGGACAAATCACTGGTGGCGGGGCATTAAATGTTGTCCCCGATTTGGCGCAAGTTCGCTTTAACGTTCGCCTTGAAGCCATTGATGATCAGGCTTGGCTTTTAAAGCAAATGGATCAATTTCTAAATATTGCAAACGATCAAGACGGTATTCATGCTGCGTTAAGTGGCGGTTTTTCTCGCCCTCCAAAGCCTATGACCCCCGAACTTGATCGTCTGTTCGCGCTTGCCGCATCTTGCGGTGATGACTTGGGTATTTCGATTACCCATGTAGCGACCGGTGGATGCTGTGATGGCAATAATTTAGCGGCTGCTGGCCTTGCAAATATTGATACTCTTGGTGTGCGCGGCGCCAACATCCATTCAGATCAGGAATATATGATTACTGAAAGCCTGACCGAACGAGCCAAACTATCTGCCCTTATTCTCCACCGATTAGCCCAAACATCTGAGAATTTTTTCTCAAAGGAGGCGAAATGATTATTATTCGCCCTGCACGGAAAGAAGACCTGAACTGCCTGCTTGAAATTTCCCACGCAACGGGCAGCGGCATGTCATCTATGCCGAGTGATTTAAATTCATGGGCCACCAAAATTCAAAAAAGTGAAGAAAGTTTTGCTAAACATGCAAGCGCCCCTGAAGGTGAAATCTACTTCATGGTTATGGAAGATGACGAGAGTAATAAAATTGTTGGAACTACCGCTATTTATGCGGGCGTCGGATTGGATCAGCCCTTCTTCTCCTACAAAGTTTCAACTCTGGTCTCATTTTCGGCTGGTCTTGACAAAAAAAATCAGATGAATGTTTTGCATCTGGTAAATGATTTTACCGGGGCAACTGAAATCGGTTCGTTATTCCTCGACAAAGATTACAGAAAAAACGGAAACGGACGCTTTTTATCACGCAGTCGTTTTCTGATGATTTCTGATTTTCCTGACCGGTTTGGCGACCCCATTTTCGCAGAAATGCGGGGATGGCAAGATGAAGAAGGTCGATCTCCTTTTTGGGATCATTTGGGCCAGAAATTCTTTGGCCTTGGATTTGAAAACGCCGATTTCATGAGTGCCGTAAAGGGCAACCAATTTGTCTCAGACTTGATGCCACGACATCCGATCTACACTGATCTTTTGCCGAAAGCTGCACAAACAGTGATTGGAGAGCCCCATTCATCTTCGGCTCCAGCGCTCCGGCTTCTTGAAAAAGAAGGCTTTCGCAAAAGTGGGTATGTGGACATTTTTGATGGTGGCCCAACGGTCCAGTGCCAATCAAATAACATAGATACTGTGCGTCGATCAAAATCGGGAACACTGGCAAAAATTGTCCCTGACAAAGAATTATCGAACTCACCGCTGTTTATTATTAGCAATCGATCTTCAAAAGACTACCGGCTGGTGAACCAACCCTTAATTTGTAGTGGCGACGATACCCTCACCATCGGCGAACACACAGCCAAAGCCCTACATGTTTCAGCCGGCGAGAAAATCGCTTATGTGGAGTAATTCAAATGCTAAGCGGAAATTTATTTATCGGTGGTCGTTGGCAAGCTGGGCAGGGAGAGAGGATCATCTCTACCTCCCCAGCAACTGACGCCACATTACTTACGGGAAGAACTGCAAGCCTTGAAGATATCTCCCATGCCGTTTCTGCGGCAAGAGCCGCGTTCAAAGATTGGGCATTAAGCTCGTTTGATGAGCGAATGGTTTTCATCAAACGGTATCAAGAAATCTTGCGCGCAGAACAAAATGTACTAGCTGAACTTATCTCTCTTGAGACTGGCAAGGTTCTTTGGGAAGCAAAGATTGAAGTGGCTACCATGATTGGTAAAATCGATGTCTCCCTTAAATCATATGACAGCCGCACCGGCAGTGTAGAAAATGAGGTACCGGGCGCCAAAGCCCGATTACGGCACAAACCACATGGCGTCATTGCTGTCTTTGGACCATTCAATTTTCCGGGCCACCTCCCCAACGGGCATATTGTCCCCGCCTTAATGGCAGGCAATACAATCGTATTCAAACCCAGCGAACAAACGCCAGGTGTCGGCGAATTCATGGCAAGCTGTTGGGACGACGCCAAACTCCCTCCCGGAGTTCTAAATCTTGTCCAAGGCAGCCGCGATACAGGCATTGCCCTTAGCACTCATGACAATATCAACGGCTTGTTTTTCACAGGCAGCTCCCATACTGGCGCACTGCTTCACAGCGAGTTCGCAGGACATCCTGCTAAGATTTTAGCGTTGGAAATGGGGGGAAACAACCCCCTGATTGTTACTGAAACTTCAGACATTCCGGGAGCGGTTTATCATACGATCCAATCAGCGTTTATCACGGCAGGACAGCGATGTACCTGCGCCCGGCGATTAATTGTCCCCACCGGAGACGAAGGCGATCATTTCTTAACCGAATTGATCTCAGCAACGAAAAAAATCAAGGTTGGCCCGCAACCCGATAACAGCGATCCGTTCATGGGATCCGTCATATCCAACGAGGCTGCAGACCTTTTACTCAATGCACAAGAAAACCTCAGCACTCAAGGTGCAAAAATACTGAAACCAATGGCACGAACTCTTGTTGGAAAACCGTATTTGAGCCCCGGCATTATCGATGTAACGTCAGTCGTAAATCTACCCGACGAAGAATATTTCGGCCCCCTGCTTCAGGTCATCCGCGTTGATGATTTTGATGAAGCCATCGAGGTTGCCAATAAAACTAAATATGGCCTTTCTGCAGGCGTAATTAGTGACAACAGCGATCTTTATCAAAAATTCCTCACGCTTTCGTCCGCCGGTATCGTTAATTGGAACAGGCCCTTAACAGGCGCAAGCGGCTCGGCTCCCTTTGGTGGGATCGGTGCCAGCGGCAATCACCGGCCCAGCGCCTATTATGCCGCAGATTATTGCGCCTATCCTGTTGCCTCTCTTGAAGCTGAAAAGGCGGACCTTCCCGCAACACTAACACCTGGGATCAGTGTATGAGCCCAGAACACGAATATAATTTTGACGGCCTCGTCGGGCCTTCTCACAATTTTGCAGGACTGTCCCTTGGTAACGTTGCCTCAACGGGCAATGTCGCCAGAACATCCAATCCAAAAGAAGCTGCCCTTCAAGGATTAAAGAAAATGCGGGGACTGTCAAAAATGGGATACCGACAAGCCGTCCTTCCGCCGCACGAACGACCACACATCTCCACATTAAAAAAACTTGGATTTTCGGGCACAGATGCGCAAATCATTGAGGTTGCAGCTCGGACTGCCCCACATTTACTTGCCGCAGTCTCTTCTGCCTCTGCCATGTGGGCTGCAAATGCTGCAACAATCAGCTCTGCCGCTAATACCGCGGATGGCAAGATGCATTTCACACCTGCCAACCTCGCATCAATGTTTCACCGGGCCATAGAG
>CAJXWA010000074.1 GCA_913062525.1 uncultured Alphaproteobacteria bacterium
AAATATGAAGACACCTGCCATGAGTGCCCCTCGTTGGCGGGTATCACTCACGCGTTGCAAACAGGGGGGGCTGACGGGGCATCAGAAGAATTGGCAATTGGAGTGGGATCATGAGGCGCTTTCTTTCCGTTTGGTTGCCCCACTGGTCGATCGAACGCTACCTACAGAAGAGACCGGAACGCGATTTACAGGTAACTGGATTACGGAACCTGGAACTGGGAAAAAACGCCGGGCAAGCTCCTAATCGCCAGCAAGGCGGAGATCCTTTTGCCCTTGTCACAAACGGCCCTCATGGGATGCTCATCACGGCCGTAAATTTCGCGGCCAGCGAGGCTGGTGTTTTAGCTGGTACGTCGCTGACAGATGCGAAAGCTTTATGCCCGCCTCTTTTGGCTGAGCACGCCGTCCCAGAGATCGATGAAGCGGCATTAGAGCAACTGACCCTTTGGTGTTTGCAGTTTAGCCCCATGGTGACCGTGCACTCACCTGATGGGTTTGCGCTTGATATTAGCGGTTGCGATCATTTATTTGGGGGAGAGCAGGCTATGCTTGCGCTCATGGCTCAGAAAATACGGAACTTTCGGTTGAGTGCACGGTTGGCCATTGCTGATACAATTGGGACTGCATGGGCGGCTGCACGATTTGGCAAAAATAGATTGGAAATAGTCGAGGAAGGCCGATCTCGCGTCTTCTTATCACCGCTTCCCCTCGCGGCCTTGCGGCTGGATGGTCCGCTTGTATCTCGTCTTCAGAAATTGGGTTTACGGCATGTGAGGGCTCTTTTGGATGCACCAGCTGCACCGCTTACCAGCCGGTTCGGAGCAGGATTAATCAACCGTCTCCATCAGGCGACCGGAGAGGTTCCTGAGGTTTTTGGCTCTCTCATTCTACCGCCAATTTATCATTTGAGATATGCGTTTATAGAGCCTGTTGTTCAACTCACTGCGGTTGAGGCTGCATTGAGTATTTTGGCAGGCCGCATGATGAATGATTTGAAGCAAGCTCGAAAAGGCGCCCGGCAATTGGAAGTTCGCTTGTTTCGGGTTGATGGTCATGTGGAAAGACTGGTGGTCGGCACAAGCCGATTATGCAACGAGGCAGACCATATGGTGCTTTTGTTTCAGGAAAATCTTTCTCATCTGCGAGATGATCTTGATATGGGGTTTGGATTTGAGCTGATGACCATGTCAGCTTTTGATGTGGAGGGGGCAGACGAAGATCAGAAAAGTTGGGACGGGTCAGGGAACGAGACAACATCTTCACAAGATTTAGACAGGCTTTTGGATCGCTTTGGTAATCGTTTTGGATTTGATCGGGTCGCCCGTTTTATTCCCGAAGAAAGCCATATCCCCGAGCGGGCTTTTCGAAAAGTAGCCGCAAACACTGCCAAGAGAAAAGAACAGACATGGCCTGAAGAGGTGTCAAAAGGCATGGCGCGGCCGTTCTTGTTGTTTAACCCGCCAGAATTGGTAACTGTACTTGCTGAAGTTCCAGATGGGCCGCCGCTCCGGTTTAAATGGCGCCGTCAACTTTACCAGATCACTAGATCAGATGGACCAGAGAGGCTATCGCCTGAATGGTGGAAGAAGATGCCAGAGGGAGGTTCGATGCAGACCCGCGATTATTATCGTATTGAAGACAGCGCTGGATATCGATTTTGGCTCTTTCGGGACGGTTTATACAATAGGGACGGCGATAAGCCTCAGTGGTATCTGCATGGTGTATTTCCATGACCCGTGAAATCTTGAAATCTCCTCCGCCTTATGCCGAATTGGCGGTGACGAGCAATTTCAGTTTTTTGCGAGGAGCATCGCATCCTGATGAGTTGGTGTTAACCGCAGCAGCACTCGGTCATAAGGCCATTGGCATTGCCGATAGAAACACTTTGGCTGGTGTTGTTCGCGCTCATAAGGCTGCAAAACAGACAGAGATTAAGCTGTTGGTCGGGGTGCGTCTTATTTTCATGAACGGATTTGAATGTCTGTGTTTTCCTACAGACAAAGCCGCATATAGTCGCTTGACCCAACTTTTATCACGAGGGAACCGCCGGGCTGAAAAGGGGCACTGCCATCTGTCGTTCGATGATGCCGATGATTTTGGCAAAGGTCAGATCTTTGTTGCTATGCCGCCGTATCATACAGCCGAGGAATTTGAACTTCAGTTAGCCGAGTTTGCAAAATTTTTCCCGAAGACATGTTATCTGTCTCTCACCCGGTATTTTGGCGGCGATGATTTAGCTCGCCTTGATGCATTAGCGGGGCTTGCCGCTCGTCTTGATCTACTGCCGGTCATTACCAATGATGTCTTTTATCATATTCCCAACCGCCGCCCGTTGCAGGACGTCTTGACCTGTATTCGAAACCATACAAATGTTCAGAACGTCGGGTTTAGGTTACTTGCCAACGCAGAGCGGCATTTGAAGTCTCCTAAAGAAATATATCGCATGTTTCCGGGTTTTGCCGATGCGGTACGGCGAAGCCAAGAAATTGCAGACAAATGTCATTTTTCCTTAGATGAATTGGCATATCAGTATCCTGACGAACCTAGCGGGGATAGCCCAACCCCGCAGATTGAGTTGGATCGTTTGACTTGGATTGGCGCCGGGGAACGGTACCCTGAGGGTGTGCCAGAAAAGGTGCAGAAAATTCTGCGCCACGAATTGGAACTGATTGGAAGCCTGAACTACGCCCCTTATTTTTTGACAGTTTATGACATCGTCCGTTTTGCGCGCTCACTTGATCCTCCAATCTTGTGTCAAGGGAGAGGGTCTGCTGCCAATTCGGCGGTTTGCTACTGCCTTGGCGTGACTTCGGTTAATCCCTCAGAAGTTAATCTTTTGTTTGAGCGTTTCGTATCGGCAGAGAGAGATGAGCCTCCCGATATCGATGTGGATTTTGAGCATGAACGCCGCGAGGAAGTCATTCAGTATATCTATGCCAAATATGGGCGCCACCGGGCCGGGCTTGCCGCGACTGTGGTGACATACCGGACCCGCAGCGCCCTTCGAGAGGTTGGCAAGGCCATGGGCTTGTCAGAAGATGTGGTAAGCGCCCTTGCGAGCAATGTCTGGGGGCATAGCTCCACCGGTTTGGATTGGGAAGAGGCCGCGCGTGTTGGTGTGGGGGTGGCAGATACGACCATTCGGCAAGTCTTGCGCCTGAGCCAAGATCTAATAGGTTTTCCGCGCCATCTGTCTCAGCATGTGGGCGGGTTTGTTATTACCCGTGACCCGTTAATCGAATTATCGCCCATTTCCAACGCCGCCATGGAGAATAGAACCATTGTGGAATGGGATAAGGATGACTTGGATGAATTGGGGATTTTGAAGATAGATGTTTTGTCTTTGGGAATGTTGACGTGTATCCGCAAGGCGTTTGATTTATTGAAGAAGCACTATCGGGTGCCCATGTCGCTCGCCGAAGTACCGCGCGATGATCCGGCAACTTACGCCATGATACAGCGGGCAGACACTGTAGGTGTTTTCCAAATTGAAAGCCGGGCGCAAATGTCAATGCTCCCAAGGCTTCGACCGGCAAATTTTTATGATCTGGTGATCCAGATTGCCATTGTGCGTCCGGGACCTATTCAAGGGGACATGGTACATCCCTATTTACGCCGGAGGCAAGGACTTGAAGAGGTTGAATATCCATCAGAAGAGCTTCGATCCGTATTAGAAAAAACAAAAGGGGTTCCGCTTTTTCAAGAACAAGCCATGCAAATTGCCATGGTTGGGGCCGGTTTTACAGCGGGGGAAGCTGATGGGTTGCGGAGGGCCATGGCGACTTTTAAGCGCACAGGTGATATCGGTAACTTTAAAGAGCGGTTTATCTCAGGGATGCTAGGCCGGGGCTATACGACGGATTTCTCGGAAAAATGTTTTCGCCAAATTGAAGGTTTCAGTGATTACGGTTTCCCTGAAAGCCATTCGGCGAGTTTTGCCTTGCTTGCTTACGCATCCGCTTGGCTGAAATGTCATTACCCCGATGTGTTCGCGGCAGCGATCCTCAACTCTCAACCCATGGGGTTTTATTCAGCTTCCAGCCTTGTCCGTGATTTTAGAGAACACGGGGGCAAAGTCTTGCCTGTTGATATTAATATGAGCAATTGGGATTACCATCTTGAGAGCGGGGAGACCGAAGATAAATACTATTCGTTGCGCCTTGGGCTGCGTCAGGTGAAGGGCGTGAAGCGGGCAAATTCAGAGCAGCTTATTGCCCGGCGGGGGCAAGGTTATGACAGTGTTCGGGATCTATATTTCCGTTCTGGAATTGATATGAAAACATTGGAAGAACTGGCCAACGCAGATGCTTTCCGGTCAATCGGTCTAGATCGCCGGGCGGCGTTATGGGCCGTGCAAGGGCTTGCGGGGCATGGCGGTAAACGCGGCGCCGTGGAGGAACTTCCCTTGTTTGCCCAAGCTGCCGAAAAAGATGAAGCTCTGCAACATGAGGCGGAAATGGAGCTGCCATCAATGCCGCCAGGACAACATGTGGTTGAAGATTACCGCAGCCTTCGTCTATCGTTAAAGGCGCATCCTATGTCGTTCTTGCGCCCCTCATTGAATATATCCGGGGTTTTGCAGGCCGCAGATCTAAAAAATCAAAAATCAGGAAACAGGATCAAAGTCGCAGGGCTTATTCTTGCGCGGCAACGCCCCGGAACAGCCGCCGGTGTGATTTTCATGACCCTTGAAGATGAAACAGGAACGGCTAATGTTATTGTCTGGCCGAAGAAATTCGAGATATATCGCCGGACAGTTTTGGCATCACGGGTAATCTGTATCGAAGGGGAGCTGCAAAAAGAACAAGATGTCATTCATGTGATCGCCCATCATATGGATGATTTAGGCCATATGATGGTTGGCTTTATGGAAGAGGGGGAGGAACCCCCAACGGGAAGACAGCAGGTTTTGGGAAAACTCAATCTTTGGAGCCATCCTCGCACAACATCAGTTATGCCAAAGGGGCGGAACTTTCATTGAGATACAAAAAAGGCTGCGAATGGATCGCAGCCTTTTTATTGTTCCTAAATCAGGCAGTATTATTCAGCTGATTTTGGTTTTTTCCGTTTTAAAGACCCAAGGCCTGCTTTGTCGCCACCATCTGATTTTAATGTCAGAGGCTTGCGAGCTTTAGGTTTTTTGTCTTTCGGTTTACCGTTAAACTTGCCGTAAGGCTTGCCATCAGGTGAAGCATCATCACCTTTAGGTTTCTTTTTAAACCGATCAGCAGGATCTTCAGGTTTACCAAAACGTTTATTGTAAACTTCAGAAGCACGTTCTGAACGTGGGGCTTTTTTCTCGCGTGGTTTCTCGTCAGATGGACGATCATCGCGCTTTTCGAAGCGTTTCTTCGGTTTTTCGTCAGAGGAGCGATCATCCCGTTTTTCATAGGATTTTTTAGGCTTATCGTCAAAGGAGCGATCGTCGCGCTTTTCGAAGCGTTTTTTCGGTCTATCATCAGATGAACGATCACCGCGTTTCTCGAAACGTTTTTTAGGTTTCTCATCGAACGAGCGATCATCGCGTTTTTCGGCGCGATCTTGCGGCGATGTATCTTCTTCTGTGTGGCGAGCCTTACTTTCGAATTCTCTTCTTGGACCTGGGCCCCGGCGACCATCACGATCGCCGCCACGACCACCGCGATCACCACGTTCACCGCCGCGGCCTCCGCGATCACCACGACCACCGCGATCACCACCACGTTCACCGCCTCTGTCACCACGTTCACTGCGGCGAGGGCCTCTTTCAGAACGACCTTCACTAATCGCTTTTGGGATTCCGTCAAGACGTTGAATTTCGACGGTTTTTTCCATCTTGCGGCTCGGGCCAACGGCTTCAAGGAATTGGTCTACACAACCGGGCTCTAATTCAACGTAAGTGATTTCTTCTTGAATTCTAATGGATCCAATTTCATTTTTTGTAATCCGGCCTGAACGACATAGCATTGGTAAAAGCCAACGAGGCTCTGCTGTATGTTTGCGACCAACGGACAATGAGAACCATACACCATTTTTGAAATCATCGCGTTCGCGCGGCGCGCGTTCATTAGGAGCTGCGTCTATTAATTCTTCAGCCGCTGGTTTCGCTGTATGCTGTAAGCGAACAAGGGCCGCAGCAACCTGATCGGCGCTATGTTTCTCGAGCAATTCCGCGATGAAAGCTTTTTCATCTTCTTGAATAGGCTCAATTAGGGCTGGATCTGATAGGAAACGTTCCCGGTCGCGGACAATAATTTCTTCCAATGATGGCGGTTTCGCCCAAACGGCTTTAACTTTAGCGCCGCTCAACAGGCGTTCTGTTTTCTTGCGCCAGTTATGCGGCACAATCAGGACACTTGTTCCCTTGCGGCCAGCACGTCCTGTCCGGCCACTTCTATGAAGAAGAGGCTCAGATCCGCGAGGCAGATCAGCGTGGATCACAAGTTCCAGATTTGGAAGGTCAATACCACGAGCGGCAACGTCTGTTGCAACGCAAACACGTGCCCGGCCATCCCGCATGGATTGCAATGCATGGGTCCGCTCATTTTGGCTCAATTCACCAGAAAGGGCCACAACAGAGAAACCTCGATTGTTCAGGCGGCTGGTCAACTGATTGACGATGGCGCGCGTATTACAGAATACGATGGCGTTTTTCGCATCGAAATACCGCAGGACATTGATGATGGCATTCTGGCGATCATTTGGGGCAACCGTCAGAGCGCGATACTCAATATCGGAATGTTGTTTATTCTCGGCTGCTGTACTGATCCGAATGGCGTCACGTTGGTATCTTTTAGCAAGGCTGGCAATAGTCCGAGGTACAGTTGCCGAGAAGAGAAGCGTTCTCCGGGTTGACGGAGATGTCTCTAGAATATATTCCAAATCATCGCGGAAGCCCATATCGAGCATTTCATCGGCTTCATCCAACACAGCGCACTTAAGTTTGCTTGTATCAAGTGAGCCGCGTTCAATATGGTCGCGCAAACGTCCTGGTGTACCAACCACAATGTGGACACCGCGTTCAAGTGTTCGCCGTTCAGTCCGGATATCCATTCCGCCCACACAGGACGCAACAGAAGCACCGGTCATTTCATAAAGCCATTCAAGCTCACTTTTAACCTGCAGCGCCAATTCGCGCGTTGGCGCAATGATAAGCGCTTGCGGGGCACCAGCTGAAGTGAAACGGTCTTTGCCTTCAAGCAATGTTGGCGCAATGGCAAGACCAAAGGCAACTGTTTTACCAGAACCCGTCTGTGCGGATACCAAGGCATCGGCAGTTTCAAGCTCAGGTGCCAGCATGGCGGTTTGAACAGGCGTTAAAACGGTATAGCCACGTTTTTCCAACGCAGCAGCTAGTGAAGGTGTAACACCATCGATTTGGGACATAATATATCTTTCGGAACGCAGGTTGTCTTGTCCTGAATACGGTTCTTTAATCTTCAGGAGGTGCCACAAGTAATCAAATACAGTGGCGCGTCGCAAGTTGGGTGTGTTCTAATGCCTGTATTGCATAATGTAAAGGTTTAGTCTTGATGAGTAGTCAAAAGACATTTTATGTTAAAATAGGGCAGTAAATTAAAATAAATACGGCTTTGTTTGCCGGTAGGGATTTAAAATAATGAAAGTATTGGTAATTGGCGGGGCAACAATTGACGTTATCACCTCCATCGACCCAGAAAATATTGAATGCATTACCATGAGTAATGCAACAAATTCTTACTTGATGATGGAGCAGGGTAAGAAAGTCGAAGCCAGCCGTATTGACACTCAAATTGGCGGAGGTGCTACCAATGCGTCCGTTGCAATGTCCCGAATGGGGGCCGATGTTTCCTGTGTTTTGAAGCTTGGCGATGACATAGATGCTGAACGTGTTCTTTCGCGATTACAAGACGAGGGGGTACTGACTGATTTTGTAACGAAACATCCAACAGAACAAACAGGAAAATCAGTCATTGTATCCTCGCATGATCGAAATAGCGGTGTGTTTGTGAACCGGGGAGCCAATACAAAGCTACGCCTTGAGGATTTAAATGATAAAATGTTTGAGGGAGTGGATCTTGTATATATCTCCCCCCTTAGTTCCCAATCGGCAGATATTTTCCCTGAAATTGTGAAATTAGCAAAAAATGCGGGCGCTTTTGTCGCCTGCAACCTTGGTATTCGCCAAATTCGTTTGCGAAAAGAACGGGTGCAGGAAGCTTTGAAATCTGTTGATCTAGTGGCCATCAATGAGGCAGAAGCCGCGGCACTTGCAGAAGGATATGTTTCTGTCCTTCAAGCCAAGGAGGCAACGGACAATTCCCTGCCAGAACTGTTAAGAGATGGGCTCGGGCCTGTTGATGCGAGAACTTCATTGTCCGGGCTTGCGGTACGGGTACATAAAACGGGATGCCAGTATCTTGTTGTGACCAATGGTGCTGAAGGCGCTTATATTTGCGAAGGCGCAGATATTCATTTCTGTCCGTCTTTTCCTAGCGAGGTGAAAACCACTATTGGCGCGGGGGATGCGTATAACACGACAGTGGCTTACTCGTTGGCTCTTGGCTTGTCCATTGAAAATGCAATGCAAAATGCGTCAGTAAATGCCGCATCTATTGCGAGTTGCATAGATACACAAAGCGGCTTGCTGAGTACCGCAGAATTGGAAAAACGTCTCTCGAAAGCGAAAAACTTCAAAGTTCTGTCTTTTCCAAACGTTGAAGAGGAATTGACCTAACTGACAGTGCTGGCGGGTAAATCTAATAAAGGAATATGTCATTGAGCGTATCGGGTGTTCTGGTTGCGGTTTCCGTGTTTTATTTTAGTTTACTCGCTGCTTTGTTTATTGGGCAGCGCTCTTTTTTATATCACCCCGATACAAATCTTGAAGCTCCAGCCCGGTACGGTGTGCCGCAATTTCAAACTCTGACAGATGTAAGTCGTGAAAACTTGGTCCACTGGTATGGTGCGCCGTCCAATAAGGATTTTCCCGTTATTGTCTTGTTTCACGGAAATGCAGGGCATGTGGGTTATCGGGCATATAAAGCCAAGATTTTCATGGAGCAGGGATATGGGGTGCTTCTTGCAGGCTACAGCGGGTTTGGCACCAATGCAGGTTCCCCATCGGAACAGAGTTTGTATGCTGATGGTCGGTCTGCTTTGAATAAGCTGAAGGCGGTAGGCATTGATCAAAAGACGGTTATTTTATACGGAGAATCTCTAGGTACCGGGGTCGCGGTTCAAATGGCTTTGGAAGGGTACGGAAGTGCCCTCATTCTGGAAGCATCTTACAGCTCAATGGTAGATGTAGCTTTTCATCATTACCCCATATTTCCTGTAAGTTTATTGTTAAAAGATCAATTTAAGTCTGCGGATAAGATTGGGCATATCGCTTTACCAAAATTATTCATTCACGGGAGCCAAGATACGGTGATCCCTGTTAAATATGGTGAACGGCTTTACAAAAATGCTGCCGAACCAAAGCAGTGGCATCAAATAGAGACCGCGGGTCACAATGACTTATATGAGCATGGTGCCGCAGGCGAAATTTTGAAATTTCTTAAGGGCCTTAACTAAAATTACGCCTGCGATATTGTCATTTACCTAATGTGCCTAAATAGACACGTCACCTTGCAACAGTTTTTGAGCGATGGTTTTATTGAGAATTTCATTAGATCCATCAGCAATGTTAATAATGCGCAAATACTGCCACGCCTCCGCCAAACCAACTTCATTGGTCAGCCCCATGGCACCATGAGCTTGCATAGCACGGTCAATGGCACGTAATCCCACCTGCACAGAGTAGACTTTGGTCATGGAAAGCTCTTTTACCGCAGGATACCCTTGGTCCAAAAGTTTTGTAGAATTGAGCCCCATCAAGTGAGCTGCGTGTAATTCAGTGGCGGCTTCTGCAAGGGGAAATGAAACACCTTGGTATTCAGCAATTGGTTTGCCAAAGGCCTCGCGGGTTTTTGCATATTCAAGGGCAAGTTCTAATGACCAACGTCCCAGTCCAACTGATCTTGCTGAATTATAAATACGCCCCAATGAGACACCGTAAAGGGCTGCAGAAAAACCGTTGTGAAGTTCACCAACAAGCTGCCATGGCTCCACTCGTAAATCTTCAAAACGAAGTTCTGCTTCATCGCCGCCAATATGTCCAAATAATTTAACAACGCGCTGCATCTCGAACCCCGGTGCATCTGTTGGGACAAGAAACGCTGAAATGCCGCCCTTCTTGGCTGCGGCTTTTTCCGTGTCGGTTATGGCAAATAAAATGCAGTAGTCGGCAATGGGGCCATTGGAAATCCAGATCTTGCGGCCATCAATAAGCCATCCGTCACCATCGGGGCGAGCCCGTGTTTTAAGCATAGTCGCATCAGATCCCGCACCGGGTTCTGATAAGGCAAAACACATGGATTTTTCGCCGGTCATAAGAGGTGGCAAAATTTCTTCGCGGGCCCGGTCAGTTACTTTTTCAAGTAATCGGCTGGGACCAAATGCCCAATGAGATAGGGCGTACAACATCATCCAGTTTTTTGGGCCGCAGGTGTGGAATAATTCTTCCCAACATGCGTAATAGGCCTGCATGCCTTGCCCGCCGCCACCAAGGCGTTCTGGAACGCACATGTGATAGTAGCCGGCTTCGGCTGATGCCATACGGACTTCTGTTATCAGTTTTCGAACGGGCGCTGATAGTCTTCCGTCTTCGTCATATTTTAAGCGAGGGTTTTCAAGCAGTTCTTGATTGTCAGCGTGGCGCGAGATGACTTCGGTTTTAGCGAAGGCGCGGATGCCTTCTCTAATTTGGTCGACATCTTCAGGTAAATCAAATGCTATTGCGGTCATTTTGTCTCTCCGTTTTCCGGATGTGATTATTTTTACTTTTTGACGCTATCACGCGTGGTGTTGAAATTCTACTGCAAGAATCTACGGGGTCTAATTGACGTTTGCTTATGTGAAGCGGGCTGGCCGCCAACTGTATTCTCCTGCGCAAATTTCATTGCTTTTTCTCATTTTTGAAAAGAGTCAGATATTTTCGAAAGTTGTTGCAATTGCGAATGATTATTAATATTAGTTATGAAAGGCTGAGTTCCACCCCGTAGCGGGATTTATGAATTTTATTTGGAGATCGTTTAGATGAAGACCACGAAGAAGGTTATTGCTGTAACTTGCAGCGCCATATTGTGTGCAGCAGTACCATTTTCTGCCAATGCAGGATCAGAAAAAACAGTAACGCAGAGCGGTGTTACAACCACATATGCAAATATTGCAGAAGCGGTTTTCGAAGACTCTCTGATTTCTGCTGACGCTCTCAAAGCTAGTATTGAAACGCTGGTGAAAAGCCCTTCAGTCGCAACATTGCATGCTGCCCGGACGTCTTGGATAGCGGCCCGCGCGCCATATCAACAAAGCGAAGTCTACCGATTTGGAAACCCATTGGTTGATGATTGGGAAGGTAAAGTAAACGCATGGCCACTTGATGAAGGTCTTATTGATTATGTGGATGGATCCTACGGAAAACAGTCAGATGAGAATACGCTGTACACAGTGAATGTTATTGCGAATAAAACTTTGACTGTGAGTGGCAAGAAAGTTGATGCCACTCATATTACTCCAAAGCTATTGTCCGAAACTTTGCATGAAGCCGAAGAAGTCGAAGCCAATGTTGCAACGGGTTATCACGCCATTGAATTTTTGCTTTGGGGGCAGGATTTAAACGGCACTGGTGCTGGCGCTGGCAACCGCCCATACACAGACTTTGATGTTAAAAATTGTACCGGCGGTAATTGCGATCGTCGCGCCCAATATTTGATGTCTGCAACAGATCTGTTGATCTCTGATTTAAAAGATATGCTGTCTATGTGGCGACAAGGGGGAGAGGCAAGAGCCGCTGTGACGTCTGATCCTAAAAGTGGTGTGATGAGCATGCTTTCAGGAATGGGATCTCTATCATACGGAGAACTTGCAGGCGAACGGATGAAACTTGGCCTGCTTTTGAAAGATCCAGAAGAAGAGCATGATTGCTTCTCAGACAACACACATAACTCGCATTATTTCGATCAAATCGGTATTCGGAATGTCTACACAGGGCATTACCGTCGTTTGGACGGATCCATCGTAGACGGTCCGTCACTGTCCGATTTGGTGGCTGCAAAAGATGCGAAAGTGGATCAAGAACTTTCGGTTAAGTTAAACGAAACAGTTTCTTTTATGTCCATTTTAAAAGCCCGCGCCGAAAGTATTGAAGCCTACGATCAAATGATCGGAGAAGGTAACACTGAAGGTAACGCGGTTGTTCAGACGGCAATTGACGGACTTATTAACCAGACGCGCTCAATCGAGCGGGCGGTTAAAGTCCTTGGGATTGGTGAAATTGAAATCGAAGGTTCTGACAGCTTGGACAAGCCAAAAGCAGTCTTTCAATAATCTGAACTAATGACAGCAAGTCGAGAAAAATAGATTTTTTCCGACTTGCTTCTCTGAAAAAGTGGTCGAGTTAATGTTTCAAAAACCGGGAAAAATAGGCGTACTATGTGTTGTCGCATGGGCGTTGTCAGTGTCAGGATTACAGGCACAACAAACATCAATCAGTCGAGATGATTTAAGTGAAAAAGATGCGAAGCGGGTCAATAGTGTGACTGGCTTCGCAACGGATTTCGTGACGGCAGAACAATTTGAAGTCATGTCTGGCGGCGCCACCACTTCTACGGCTAAACCAAACAAGGATGCGTTTTCTCACTCTTCAGCAAATCTGGACTTTGAAGGAGAGCAAAAATTTAAATTGGGCAACGGTCTCTTTCGGAAGCTTTGGGTTTCATCTCCGTCATCCACATCAGCATCCGATGGTCTTGGGCCACTTTTTAACGCCAGATCCTGCCAACGATGTCATTTGAAGGACGGCCGTGGCCATCCACCTGAAAATGCAAATGATAGCGCTGTCTCGATGTTTTTGCGTCTATCAGTCCCACCAAGAAGCAACGCAGAAATAGTCGCTATTAAAAGTGGTGAAAAAGCTCTCATCCCTGAACCAACTTACGGAGGGCAATTGCAAGATTTTGGTATTCAAGGAGTGCCGGGTGAGGGGAAAATGGAAATCTCCTATGTAGAACTACCCACGACTTTGAACGGAGGAGAGATTGTTAATCTGCGCAAGCCCACTTACAGCGTTTCAAACTTGAACTATGGTGCGCTGGATCCCGATGTGATGTTGTCACCAAGGGTTGCTCCGTCAATGATCGGGTTGGGGTTGCTTGAAGCTGTGCATAGGGCTGATATTTTGGCGCAAGTTGATCCAGACGACAAAGACAATAACGGTATATCTGGCAGAGCCAGTTGGGTCGGTGCTATTAATTCCTCCACCAAGCAGCTTGGCCGATTTGGCTGGAAGGCATCAACACCATCTGTTGGCGCTCAGTCTGCGGGTGCTTTTGCCGGTGATATGGGAATTTCTAATGAGTTGGCTCCGCGGCATTGGGGAGATTGTACTGCAAATCAAAAGGTTTGTTTGCAGATGCCAACAGGTGTGCAGGCAAAGTTAGGGACCACTGAAGCGCCATCTCCAGTTTTGGAACTGGTTACCTTTTACTCAAAAAACCTCGCCGTGCCCGAACGTCGTGGCGCGGAGAAACCTTCTGTCCTTCGCGGAAAGAAAGCCTTTTATGGGGCAGGTTGTGCTAGTTGTCATCGTCCCAAATACGTAACCAGTCGATCAGCAAGCCAGCCAGAACACCGGTTTCAGCTGATTTGGCCATATACGGATCTACTCCTTCATGACATGGGGGAGGGGCTTGCGGACAGCCGCCCAGTCGGCAGCGCCAGCGGTTCCGAATGGAGAACGGCACCGCTTTGGGGAATTGGTCTGACAAAAACCGTGAGCGGGCACACGTATTTTTTACATGACGGCCGGGCAAGAAACTTAACGGAAGCCATTTTATGGCATGGCGGTGAGGCTGAAAACGCCAAACAGGAGTTTGTTGGCATGGAGCCGCCCATGCGAGCTGATTTATTGCGTTTTCTGGGATCCTTATGATGAGACATCTTCTGAAAAAGATTGTTGGGATATTTGTGCTCGTAACGGCAATGAATATGATGATTACCTTTCCAGCAAATGCTGACGTTGAGGATTTTTCTGATGTAATTAATCGGTTCAGTCGTGATTTTGCTATTCCGGCATATACTCAATTTAATGAGATGTCAGAAAAGGCGATGCAATCCATTGACCAGTTATGCCGTCAGCCAAGCAAAGAGGCAAAGGCGACTACTCAGTCGGCCTTTTCAGACCTAGTTGCTTCTTGGTCTATTGTTGAAGCTATTCGGTTTGGACCGATTAGAGATAAAAATCGGTTTGAAAAGATTTTCTTTTGGCCGGATCCCAGATCAAGAGGTTTACGTCAAGTTCAGCGAAAATTAGCTGAAATGGAAGAAGATACAGTATCTGTGCCGCTCAAATTTGAGGGAATGAGCGTTGCCGTCCAAGGCCTGCCCGCGTTGGAATTTCTTTTATATGGCACGGGAAATGAGACACTTACATCTGGGATACGAAGTGGTGCACGTTGCGAATTCGCAGCTGCAATTTCACGAAATATCTTCCAAATTTCAGGAGACGTCTTGGGCGCATGGACTGTTGACGGCGGCTATGCTGATTATTTAAGCCGAGCCTCTGAAGAAAATTCAGATTTCCAAAATAATTCTGAAGTGATGCAAAGTATTTTAAAATCAGGATCAGAACTTTTGCTGCTTGCCGCAAATTCCAAATTAGGCAGCAGCGTTCGAAACTCAGTTGAGAAAGCGAAACCTAAGCGGGCGCCATTTTGGCGATCAAATCTGACTATTTTGAATTTAAGTGGAAATGTGCATTCTGTTGTTCAAATGCACGAGAGAATGCAACTCGAAACACTGGTTTCTACGGAAGATCAGAGCGTTGCAGATCAACTCTTATTTGAGGCTTCTCGGGTCCAAAAAACGTTGAAAAAATTGGAAAGTAAGGCGTCTCCTTGGTTTGAAAAACTAGAAACCTCTAATGCACATCAACTTCTGCAGTATGTGCAAATTCCAATGAACAGCATAGAACAAGCTTTATCAGTAAGTTATCCGGAGCTTCTTGGTTTAAAGTTGGGGTTTAATTCACTCGATGGAGATTAATCGGCGGCATTTTATGTGGGGGGGCGTTACCGTCCCGTTTCTAGTTCAACCCAACTTGGTCGCGGCCAAACAGACCGGCAAATATGTTGGTAGTGCTCAGCAGGCAGAGCAAAATTTTGCTGTGATCGTTGATGCTGGCGGGGAGATTTTATTGAAGGAGCCTCTTCCTGAACGAGGGCAC